>DAOUMG010000196.1:0-8466 GCA_034411935.1 Dehalococcoidaceae bacterium | reverse complement strand
AACACCGCCTTAAAAGCCGGCCTGCTTGACGATGAAGTTAAAAAAAGTCTGGTAGAGCAGATGGCGCAACTTAATAAAGAGGCGTCCGAGGTGATGGTTTCGCTGGGTGCCAGAGCCTGTACAGATGTTACGGGTTTCGGGTTGATGGGCCACGCCTGTGAGATGGCTGAAAAAAGCAGAGTTTCCTTGAAGATAATATCGGCAAGCATCCCGCTAATGGAAGGTGTGGTTAAGTGGGCGGAAGCGGGTATGATTCCGGCGGGGCTTCATAGCAACCGTGATTTCAGGAAAAATATGGTAGCGGCATCAGATAACCTGCCCCGGTGGATGGAAGATGTTATCTATGATCCCCAGACCTCGGGCGGCTTGCTGATAGCCGTAACTGAAAAGCGGGCGGACAATATGCTGGCAGGGATTAAAGAAGCGGGTTACGGACAGGCAGCTATAATAGGTGAAGTGATGCCCGAAATAAAAGAAACAAGGATTATGGTGGAGTAAAGCTGTAAATGGCAGAGAAAAATCTAAATGAAGAGCTGCGCAAGCTGCCCTCGGTGGAGAAGCTGCTAGGTTCGGGCGGGCTCGATGCCGAGATAGAAAGGCTATCAAGGACGCTGGTAACCATTTCAATACAGGAGATGATTGCTGATATCAGGAAGAAAATAAACCAGGAGCAGAAAGCGCCTCCGCAGGCAGACATTATTAAATGTATCAAGGCGGATATAGCCCAGAAATGGTGCGGCTTCCAGACGCCTGTGATAAACGCCACCGGCGTCATCTTGCATACTAACCTGGGGCGGGCGCCCCTTTCGCAATCCTCTATAGAGGCTGTGGGCAGGCTGCTCGGCGGGTACGCCCCGGTTGAGTTTGACTTACTTAAGGGTGAGCGGGGACATCGTATAGAGCAGCTGGAGAGGCTTTTATGTATCCTTACAGGGGCGGAAAGCGTGCTGGTAGTCAATAACAATGCCGCCGCCGTCTTTCTAGTCCTTGCGGCTCTGGCAAAGGGTAAAGAAGTGGTAGTCTCGCGCGGAGAGCTGGTGCAGATAGGCGGCGGCTTCCGCCTGCCTGAGATAATGGCTCAAAGCGGTGCTGTGCTCAAAGAAGTGGGCACCACCAACCAGACCTATTTTAACGATTACGAAAACGCTATAACCGAGCAGACGGGCATGATACTTAAGGTACACCGCAGTAACTTTACCATCCGGGGCTTCAGCCACGAGGCGAGTGTTGACGAACTGAAAGCACTAGCTAAAAAGAAAAAGCTACCGCTGGTCTACGATATCGGCAGCGGTGCGTTGTTGAGTAGCGAAGATTATGGTATAGCCCACGAGCCGACAATCTGCGAGGCATTGAAAGACGGTGCCGACATCGCCTGCTTCTCCGGCGATAAGCTCCTGGGCGGTCCGCAGGCGGGGATTATTCTTGGCAGTAAGAAGCTTCTGGACAGACTCCGCCGCCACCAGCTGATGAGGACGATGCGTATTGGCAGGCTGACCGGAGTTACCCTGGAGGCTACGTTGCTGGATTACCTGAAAAAGAAAGATGCTTCTATTCCTGTATGGCAAATGATGGCGGTAAGCTTAAAAGAGATAAACGCCCGCGCCCGCAAACTGGCATCGGCTCTTAAAAAAGTGGGAATACAGGCCGAGGTAATGGACGGGAAGAGCATGGTAGGCGGCGGCTCGCTGCCGGACGAATCCCTGGATACTAAACTGGTAGTGATTAAACCTTCCGTTACGGCAGACGAATTCGCTAAAAAGTTGCGCCTGGCAGATATCCCCGTCATCGGGCGCATACAGGAAGGCAGTTTTTTAATGGACCTGCGCACCGTTCCCCCTTCGCTTGATAAAAAGCTTCTGGAAGTAATCATAAGAGCTATACCGGAGAAGTAGGGCTTATGCTGACAATAGGCACGGCGGGGCACATAGACCACGGCAAATCGAGCCTGGTGAAACTGCTGACTTCGGTAGACCCGGACAGGTTGCCTGAGGAAAAAGAGCGCGGTATGACCATAGACCTCGGTTTCGCCTTTCTTACGCTGGCTTCGGGTGAAAAGGTGGGCATTGTAGATGTGCCGGGGCACAAGCATTTCATCCACAATGTAATCCCCGGGCTTTACGGCATAGACGCCGTTCTTCTGGTGGTCGCCGCCGACGACGGCTGGATGCCCCAGACTGAGGAACATGTGCATATCATAGACCTGCTGGGCTTGCGGCACGGCATTGTCGCCATAACCAAGATAGACATGGTCGGTGATAAAGAATGGCTGGACCTGGTGGAAAGGGATATCCGCCAGCAGCTTTCAGGTACTACCCTTAAAGACGCCCCGATAGTAAAGATAAGCAATAAGGACGGGACAGGTCTTGAGGAACTAAAGCGGCTGATAGAACAGATGGTAGCTAGCTTAAAGACCCGCCGCGATATTGGCAAGCTACGCCTGCCGGTGGACAGGGTTTTCACCATGAAGGGCAGCGGGGTGGTGGTTACCGGTACGTTGAGCCAGGGCTGCCTTTCCACAGGTGAAGAAATAACCATAACCACGAAGGGTAAAAAAGCTCATGTCCGAAGCATAGAGAGCTATGGCCAGAAGGTGGAGAAAGCCTGCCCGGGCAGCCGCGTGGCGCTAAACTTGACAGGCGTTAAAAAGGAAGAGCTTGAGCGCGGCGATATTATAATTACCGCTGCTAGTGAATCGGATACCAGTATTGTGATAGACGCAGAGATAAAGCTACTGCCCGGTTTTAAACTGCCGCTAAGGAGCGGCAGCGAGGTAGAAATATTCTTCGAAACCAGGAGGCTTGCCGCCAAAGTGATACTACTGGGAGATAAGGTAGTCCAGCCGGGGCAGCAGGTGATGGCGCAACTGCGCCTTTCGGAAGGCGTATCCACCTATATCGGCGAGCGTTTTATAATAAGGAGGCAGTCCCCTCCGCAGACGATAGGCGGTGGCGTGGTGCTGGACCCGAACGCCGAAAAACATAAAGCGAGCCAGTTTGGAAAGGCGGTTGTTTTCCTTAAGAGCAGGCAGAGGCTGGAGCTTGACGATTTGATACTCTCGGAGCTGGAAAAGTACAGCTATCTGCCGCGCAAGGGATTACTTAAGGCGAGCTGCTTTTCCGAAACCGAAATAGCTACAGGCCTTTCCGGGTTACTTGAAAAGGGCAGAATTATCGTTGCCGGGGGCTATATCATGGCCGCTTCCTGTTTCAAACGGCAAATGGAGGCGATAGTAAATATCATCTCGGATGAACAAAAGGAGCACCCTCTTGGCAGGGGGCTCTCGCAAGCCGAACTGATGAGCAGGCTAAAAATACCAGACGTTATCTTCCTTTTGATTATAAATGCGCTTACGGATTCGGGGCGGGTAGAACGAAACGGTGAGGCAGTAGCCCTTGCCGGCTTTAAGCCGGAACTCTCGGCACAGCAACAGAAACTGGCAAAAGAAATAGTAGCTTGTACTAACGGAGACAAATCCAATCCGCCCAGAAAAACAGAAATCATAGAACGTTTTCCTAATAGCGAAACCGTTATCAATTATCTTACCCAGCAGGGTGAGCTGGCGGAGTTACCGGACGGGATTATCCTAAGCGGTGATTACTACCGGGAAATAAAGCAGAAGATAGCGGACTACCTTAAAAAGAACGGCCAGATTTCCATTCAGGATCTAAATACACTGTTCGGCTTCAGCCGTAAATACAGCATCCCGCTTTTGACGCAGCTGGACAGGGAAAAGATTACCCGTCGCCAGGGGAATGTAAGAGTATCTGTAAAATAGGTTTTTAGATGGGCTTTACGGCGCTTACCCTTATGCTTAAAACAGAGTCAGCCATATCTTTTAGTTCCTGTTGTGAAACGTCTATATCTCTGGCAACAGAATGCGCCGTGGAGTCGTTGGCCATTAAATCTATCGGGAAGTGAACTTCATCGGTGACTCTTATATTGATAAAACCGGCATCTTCAATGCTTTTTAAATATTCGTCTTTTAACATTGCACCGGAGAGGCAGCCGATATAGGCGCTAACCGAGTTTCTGATTTTTTGAGGTAGCTCTTTAGTGAGGGCTATATCCGAGACAGAAATCCTGCCGCCGGGCCTTAAAATCCTGAAAGCTTCCCTGAAAACTCTTGCCTTATCCGTTGAGAGGTTGATGACGCAGTTGGAAATAATCACATCTGCCGTATCGTCGGCAACGGGCAGGTTTTCAATCTCGCCGAGGCGGAACTCCACATTGTTATAACCACCCTTGAGGGTGTTATCGCGAGCCTTGTCCAGCATATCGGGCGTCATATCCACGCCGATGATAAGGCCTGCTTCGCCTACCTTATTAGCCGCCAGAAAGCAATCGAAACCGGCGCCCGAACCCAGGTCAACTATTGTTTCTCCCTCTTTAAGAGAGGCTATTGCCAGAGGATTACCGCAGCCCAGCCCCAGGTTAGCCCCATCGGGCACGGAGGCGAGTTCTTCTTCGCTGTAACCTATGCGTTTACTGATTATATCCGCAGGTGCGGAACCGCAGCAGGAGTTCGACGAGCCGCAGCAGGACGATTGCTCTCTGGCTATCTTGGCGTAGCCTTCTCTAACTACTTTCCTGGTTTCCTGTTCTTTCATTTTCTCTCCTTTATTCTAAGCTATATCGCCGAGGACGGGACCGAGAAAATCCTTTGCCATCTTACTTAAGTTTTCTGCTTTTATGAGGGCGAGGCAGCAGCTTTTACCCTCTTTTTCCCAGTTTATAACGGCCAGCTTATCGCCGGCGGAAATGCCTGCCTTCTGCCTGACTTCTTTAGGCAAAACCATCTGCCCCCGCTCGTCGATGCTAATAACGGCTTCTACCTTGCAGCAGGTTTCCCCGCAGGCAGGGGAGCAAGACTGTTCCTTTTTACTTTTATCTGCCATGGACCACCTCGTAAATATGATAATTCAGTATATACAGAAAAATCAGATATGTCAATGATAATTACTAAAAGCTTACTAAAAAGGGGTATGGCCTCTAGCTGCCCAGTTCTTCGGCTCTCTTTAAAGCGGCTTTGACGGCTTTTCTTACCAGTTTATTTAAACCGCCGTCTTCGAGGGTTTTGATTGCAGCGGCGGTGGTGCCGCCGGGGGAAGTGGCCATTTCCCTGAGCTCGGCCAGGTCATTTTTAGATTTAATGGCGTATGAAGCCGAGCCCCAGGCGGTCATTAAAACAAGCATGCGCGCCATTCCAGAGGAGAAGCCGATTTCCTCCGCCGCTTCGGCGAGCGCTTCCATAAAGTAGAAGAAGTAAGCCGGCCCGCTACCGCTGACCGCCGTAGCCATATTTAGGTACTTTTCATCCTCAACCAGTATCTCCATGCCCATAGCGCCGAGGATGGAAGCGGCCAGCTTTTTCTGCTCTTCGGTAACACTTCCGGTAGTTACCCAGACGGTCATGCCCATACCTACCTGAGCCGGAGTATTGGGCATCGCCCGTATGATGGCATCATACTTCAAGCCCTCTGTAAGGATTTTCAAACTCTTACCGGCGATGATGGAGATTACCAGTTGGGAAGCTTTGAGCTTGCCGCCGATTTCAGAAGCAACTGTCGCTAGGTTCTGGGGCTTGACGGCAAGGATGATGACCTCGCTGCCGGCAAGCGCTTTAAGACTGCTCTTTGCGGTTTTAATACCGTATTCCTTAGAGAGATGGTTGAGGCGTTCCTGGGACAGGTCGCTAACAATAATATCGCCGGCTTCGGCAAGCTTTTTTTCAATTATAGCGGCAATAATCGCTTCTCCCATATTGCCGCCGCCGATAAAAGTTATCTTCATTGATATCACCGCGCTACTATATTTACCAGCTTGCCCGGTACGTAGATTATTTTAATTATATCCCTGCCGTCTATATGTGGTTTTACGCGCTGGCTGGATAGCGCTTCTTCTTTAGCTTCTTCCTCGGTTATCTGTATAGAGGTGGTTATTTTATCTCTGAGCTTGCCGTTTACCTGCACTACCAGCGTAATCTGCTCTTCTATGGTAAGCTCTTTATCCCAGGTGGGCCAGATTTGGTTATGGATGCTGTACTTATTGCCGGTACGCTGCCACAGTTCCTCGGTGATATGTGGCGCCGAGGGCGCCAGCATAAGCAGCAGCGTTTCAACTGCCTTGCGCCATTCTTCTTCGGTAACGCTGCCGTCTTCCTTAACCTTGCTTAAGTGATTGGTGAACTCCATCAGCACCGCCAGCATGGTATTGAAGCGCATTTTCTCTATGTCTTCGGTAACCTTGCCTATGGTCCGGTGGGTAATGCGTTTCAACTCACGCCGTTTGTTTTCGTCGGCAACGCCGGTTTCATATTTATCCAGAACCAGATTCCACAGGCGGTTGAGCCAGCGGCTCATCCCGGAAAGACCGGCGTCGTTCCACTCGCCGCCCTGGTCCCAGGGGCCGATGAACATCAGGTAAGCACGTACCGAGTCCGCACCGACGGCTGATACCAGATCGTCAGGCGTGATAACGTTGCCCCTGGACTTGCTCATCTTCTGCTTGCCTGAGATTATAATGCCCTGGTTATAGAGTTTCTTAAAAGGCTCGCCAAAGCTAAGAAGCCCCATATCACGGCAGGCCATGGTGAAAAACCTTGAGTAGAAGAGGTGCATCACGGCATGCTCGGCGCCGCCGCAGTAAAGGTCCACCGGCATCCAGTACTTGATTTTTTGGGGGTCAAACGCTCCCTTATGGTAGCCGGGGCTGGTATAGCGCAGATAGTACCAGGACGAGCACATAAAGGTATCCATTGTATCCGTCTCACGCTTTGCTTTGCCGCCGCACCTGGGGCAGGTGGTATTTACAAACTGTTCGTTATATTTAAGTGGCGATTCGCCAGTGGGCTTGAACTCGGCGTCTTCGGGTAGTAGCACGGGCAGGTTTTTTTCCGGCACAGGCACTATACCGCATCTATCGCAGTAGACCATCGGTATCGGCGCTCCCCAGTAGCGCTGGCGGGAAATCAGCCAGTCCCTGAGCTTGTAGCTTACCGTTTCCTTGCCCCAGCCCTTATCCTCAAGGTACTTCGTTACGGCGGCTACCCCTTCTTTATTAGGCGTGCCGTTAAACTGCCCCGAATTGACCATAACGCCTTCGTCTATATAGGCGGCTTTTAACTCTTCGCCTTTATAATCCGGCGGGGCGATAACTGTTACGATGGGAATATCATACTTTTTGGCGAAGGCAAAATCGCGCTCGTCGTGGGCGGGGACACCCATTACGGCGCCCGTGCCGTAGCTTAACAAAACGTAATCGGCAATCCAGATAGCCACCTTGTGCCCGTTGAGCCTGTTGATACAGTAGGCACCGGTGAAAACACCATCCTTTTCCCTGTCCGTAGAGAGGCGCTCTATCTCGCTGACGCGGCGGGATTTCTCTGTGTAGGCAGCTACTTCGGCTTTATGCTCCGGTGTGGTCAGTTTCTCTACAAGCGGGTGCTCCGGCGCCAGCACCATAAAGGTTACACCGTAGGTGGTATCGGGGCGGGTGGTGAAAACGCGAATCTCTTTTTCTTCCACGCCGGGATGGTCAAGCCCGAAGGAAATCTCGGTGCCGTGGCTCTTGCCCACCCAGTTGTGCTGCATTATCTTTATCTTCTCGGGCCAGTCAAGGTTGTCGTGGTTTTCAAGCTCGTCGGTATAATTTGTAATCTTGAAGAACCATTGCTTAAGGTCGCGGCGGATTACCTGTGCTTCGCAGCGCTCGCAGCAGCCACCGACAACCTGCTCGTTAGCCAGTACCGTCTGGCATTGCGGGCACCAGTTGACCGGCGCCTTGCCCCGGTATGCCAGCCCGGCTTCATAAAGCTTGAGGAAGAACCACTGCGTCCATTTGTAATAATCGGGCTGGCAGGTGATTACCTCGCGGCTCCAGTCGTAGATAGAGCCTATCGTTTTAAGCTGGCGGCGCATATTCTCTACGTTTTTCATCGTCCAGGTATAGGGATGGATGCCTCGCTTGATGGCGGCGTTTTCGGCGGGCAGCCCGAAGGCGTCGAAGCCCATCGGGCGCAGCACGTTAAAGCCATTCATTCTTTTATAGCGGGCGTGGACATCGGGCGGCACCTCGGCGTACCAGTGGCCTATGTGAAGGTCTCCCGAGGTGTAGGGGAACATTGTCAGCGAGTACCACTTGGGCTTGGGGCTGTCCTCGGAGGTTTCGTAAAGCTTATCCTCAGCCCACTTCTGCTGCCACTTCTTTTCTATCTGGCGGTGGTCGTATTTATCTGCCATAGGTGACAGTAATCTTACTATCTTTTGAAACTTGCTTCAAGGAAGTTTATGAATGGGGCATAAAGTTGGGTAGTCAGTATAGTAAAAACTTATCCATTTCCAATCAAATCTTATGATGGAACTTGCCGTTTTACCCATCGGAATTGGAGTGTGCCAACCGCCGCAATGACCAGCCCTAGGAAAAGTATCAGATACGTATGATAAAAAACAGCACCGGTTACCCAGGGAT
>DAOUMG010000195.1:0-15128 GCA_034411935.1 Dehalococcoidaceae bacterium | reverse complement strand
GCTCGGTAGACCCTTCAGTTACTCCGCTGTGCAGCGACGGTACCGACCATGGAAAATAGCCGCCATGTCCAAGAATGGCGATGACCTGTGCCAGAGCTAATGTCAGAATTACAAAAGCAAGCGGGGCCAGGTAGCCACGCCCTACATTAGCTATGAAACACACGGGCGTTATTAAGGCGATGGTGAGGGCGGCAGTTATAGAGAAATTACCGGCGGCATTTAGAACTGCCTCCAGTGACCATTCTGGAAGACCAACAATAGCACCGACGGCGAATCCCAGCGCATACATTAAGACCGTTAGTGCCATAGACCAAACCACCACGACGGTTAACTTAGCCGCTACGATAGCCCACCTTGGCGTTGGCAGAGCCAGAAGGTCTTTCATTGTGCGGTCGCTGTACTCACGACCGAATACCCATACTGCAACGAAGCCGAAGACGAAGAGACCTCCGATTGCCGCCGCCTGGTCAAGAAGCCCTAGAAATGTAGGCCAGTCGGCAGTCCCGGCCACTAGCTGTGCCTTAGCCCCTATTAGCCCCAGTCGCCGTGCCAATTCAGGGTCTTTAAGGATAAACATAAACAGCCCCCCGATGATGGGTGCCAGTGATATGCTTGCTGCTGTCAGCCAGACTATCCTGGAACAGCGTACTTTCAGCAGTTCAGTCCATAGCGCAGCAGCAAGATGTTTCATGCTTCCCTGCTTCCGTTGGCTCCGACCAGCTTTAGGAAGTGATCCTCCAGACTTTCCTGTTTGACCTGAAGCAGCGTCGGCGGCGCCCCTGCCTGCACTAGCAAGCTGGCAACATCATCGGGATGTTTTACGGCGCTTTCGTTTTCAATCTCAAGGGTGCCGTTCTCACCAGCCTTAACGTTGAATCCGCCCCCTAACAATGCCAACCGTGCCGTTTCACGGTCACGGGCGTCTATCAGAAGACGAGGCCGAAGCTGCTGTTCCAACCGGTCGGCATCTAGCTCTTCCAGCAAGCGTCCTTGATGAATGATTCCGATACGGGATGCCAGGCGGGCAACCTCGTCCAGAATGTGGCTGGACATAAGTACGGTCGTACCACTTTCGCAACACACTGCTCGCAGCATTTCCCGTATCTCAACGATACCCGCCGGGTCAAGCCCGCTGGCTGGTTCGTCTAGCAGCAGAAGCTGTGGCCTGTGGAGCATTGCCCTAGCTAAGCCCAAACGTTGGGCGTTCCCGTGAGATAGATTTCGGGCGCGGCGCTCAGCGTATGCATCGATGTCTAACGATTTCATTATCCGATCAACCGCTCGCGAGTCATCGACATGATACAGACGACGGGCGATTTCCAGATTCTGGCGCAGTGTAAGGTCTGGGTAGGCCGAAGGCACATCAACTAGGTAGCCGACGCGGGACCAGATGTCATGTGATGTAGCGTGCACCCTCTGGCCGAATATTTCTGCCGTACCGGAGGTAGGACGTATCATACCTAGCAGCATACGGATTGTTGTGGTCTTACCTGCCCCGTTTAACCCCAGGAAACCGTATATCTCCCCTCGTTTGATATTTAACGAGAGGTTATCCACCGCCGTGAGGTCTCCGTAGTGTTTTGTTAGTCCACGGGTGGAGATAACTGTATCCGTAATCTTACTAATTGCCATCTATTGTTGTTTCAGCCAGATAGTTAGCCAGACATTCACTCAGCATATCGGTAACTTTAGCGTACATCTCTTCGCCCAGGGCTTCCTTCTGAAGCACAATGTAGTACGTGGAAACTATCAAGTTGCTGATGGTGGCAACATCAAGATGTCTGATGACACCATCACCCTGCCATTGTTTGAAAAGGTTTTCCATAAATAGGATGTCTTGGCGGTAGTGCTCTTCGTACTGTTCTGAAGACAAGAAACTGGTCAGGTTTTCAAATTCCTCTTTATTGAAAACCATCCGCAGCAGGGGGTCATCTTCTAGGATAAGAAACGAGCTCTTAAAAAAGGAGCGTAACTTTTCGATGGGATCTTTGATAGTCTCGAGTTTCCGAAGCACGTCTTCCCTGATTTTCCATTCGGACTCTTCATGGATGGCTAAGAAGAGGGCTTCCTTTGAATCAAAGAACTTGTAGAAAGAGCCCTTAGCTATGCCTACCGTCCTGGTCAGATCCTCAATGCTAGTTTTCTTAAGGCCGTACTTAATGAAATATTCTCGGCCCCTTTGAAGCAACCTGAGCCTTATCTTGTCTTTGCCGGATTGTGTGAATGCTCTTGGCATTATCTGTATCTCTATGACTGATATAGTATTTACAGTCATAATAAACCACAAGGATTGAGTTGTCAATAGAGTGCCGGTGGTTTTGATGTCAGAAAAGGATAAGAGGGTGAGACTCAAGGATTCTTAATTTGATGGGATTGCACAAATGTCAGGAAAGTTCAGTTCGTCTTAACCAAAGCCTAGCCAATATTCTAATTTCCCTGCCATTTTGTAGATTACTATTGTATAATCTAACCAGTTTATTTGCCGGAGTACGTTATAGTGGACGCTTATGGTCCAATAAAAGAATATCTGGGTAAGCTTTCTAAGAAACTGGTGCTTGGCGATGCTACCGAACATACCCATCGTTCAGCGCTCGAAGGACTGGTGGAGAGCTTAGTTGAGGGTATCGCCGCCACCAACGAGCCGAAACATATCGAGTGCGGCGCTCCCGACTTCATCCTTAGAAAAGGCTCGGTCACCGTCGGCTATATCGAGGCCAAGGACATCGGCAAGAGTCTCGATGAGGCAGAGAAGACCGACCAGCTTAATCGCTACCGTGATTCACTCACCAACCTGATTCTTACCGATTATCTTGAGTTCCGCTGGTACGTGGATGGTGAGCGCCGTCTCAATGCCCGTCTGGGAAGTCCGGCAAAAGAGGGTAAAATCAAGCGGGATAAAGACGGCATTCAGGATGTAGCCGAGCTTTTGACCGGTTTTCTCTCCCACAAAGCCGAGGGCGTGGGTACACCCAGGGAGCTTGCCCGGCGTATGGCCCGGCAAGCACATCTGATTCGGAATCTCATCATTAACGCCTTTCAGAACGAGCCGGAAGGCGGCAGTCTGCACACCCAGTTGGCTGCTTTCCAGGATAATCTCATCCCTGACTTATCTGTTGAGTATTTTGCTGATATGTATGCCCAGACTATCGCCTATGGGCTGTTTGCCGCCCGCTGCACATCCAAGAATGGCTCTTCTTTTACCCGCCTTGATGCCGCCCAGAATCTGCCCAGGACTAACCCATTCCTGAGAAAGCTTTTCCAGTATATCGCTGGTTACGACCTCGATGACCGCATCGCCTGGCTAGTGGATGACCTGGCGCAGGTATTAGCGCAGGCGGATATGCAAGCGGTCCTGAAGGACTTCGGTAAACACAGCGGCAAGGAAGACCCTGTAGTGCATTTCTATGAGACCTTCCTGAAGGAGTACGACGAGAAAATCCGGGAGATGCGCGGCGTTTACTACACGCCGGAGCCGGTAGTCTCTTACATTGTACGCTCCATTGACCATCTGCTCAAAACCCGCTTCAACAAGCCCCAGGGACTGGCCGATGATAAAACGCTCATCCTCGACCCGGCGGTGGGCACGGCCACGTTTCTTTACATGGTGATAAACGAGATTTACCAGGCTAATACCAGCAAAGGGCAGCAGGGCTTATGGAATAATTACGTGGCGGAAAAGATCCTGCCACGCATATTCGGTTTCGAATTGCTTATGGCTCCCTACGCCGTCGCCCATCTCAAGCTTGGACTCCTGCTCCAGGAGACCGGCTATGAGTTCCAGAGTGACCAGCGCCTAGGCATCTACCTGACCAACACGCTGGACGAGGCCATAAAACACTCAGAAACGCTCTTTGCGAAATGGATAAGCGAGGAAGCAAACGCCGCCGCTCAAGTCAAGAAAGATGAGCCGATAATGGTGGTGCTGGGCAATCCGCCGTATTCAGTGAGTTCGCTAAATCGTGGTGAGTGGATAGATACACTGCTGAAGGATTATAAAAAAGACCTTCATGAAAAGAAGCTGAACATAGACGATGACTATATCAAGTTCATCCGCTTTGCTCAGTGGCGTATTGACCAGACCGGCCATGGAATACTCGGATTTATCACTAATAACTCCTATTTGGATGGATTGACGCACCGCAGAATGCGGGAGTATTTGCTGGATAGTTTTTCCAGCATTTACATTTTGAACCTGCACGGCAGTTCCCGAAGAGGAGAGCAAGCCCCCGGTAAAATTAAAGACGAAAATGTGTTTGATATCCAGCAAGGCGTCTCCATAGGTATCTTCGTCAAGGAGCACGAGAAAGCTGGAAAGAAAGTCTATTATACTGACCTCTGGGGAACACGGGAGAGTAAGTACCAGACACTTTTCGACTTAGACTTTACTTCTACGAATTGGCATGAACTGACGCCGACTGAGCCATATTTCTTCTTCGTGCCAAAGGACTTCTCTCTAGAAGGTGAGTACCACCAATCATATTCGATTGCTGATTGTTTTCCCTTGCATCACAACGGAATAGGCACAGATAGAGACGAGCTTTTCTACAATTATTCGGCTAAGACGCTTGGATCACGCATAAAGTCAGTATTTAACAATGAATATGATGAAGCCTTCCGTGATAATTATCATATATGGTCATCATCTAGCTTCGATCTGGAGAAACGGCTTAAAGCAACAACATTCGAGTCTAAAAACATCAAGGATTGCTTATACAGACCTTTCGATACGCGGAAGTTATACTATGATACTGCCTTGACAAGTCGTCCAGCGTTTCCAGTAATGCGCCATATGCTGAAGGATAACATAGCGCTATGTGCTACTAGGCAACTTTCTGCAGATGAATTTAGACACGTTTTTGTTGCGAACTGTCTTATAGACCGTGACCCACTTTCGTTGACAACACGCGAGAGAGCTCACATTTTTCCACTCTATATCTACCCCGCCGAAGGCGAGATGCAGTTTGAAGGTGGTAACCGCCGCCCCAACCTCAACCCGGAGTTCATCAAAGATATTTCCGGTAAACTTGGGCTGACTTTTATAGAAGACGGCAAGGGAGACATTGAGCAAACCTTCGGCCCGGAGGACATCTTCAACTACGCTTACGCTATCTTCCACTCACCCACCTATCGCACCCGCTACGCCGAGTTCCTCAAGATAGACTTCCCTCGCCTGCCGCTCACCTCGGATAAAGAGCTTTTCAAAGCACTGACAGAGAAGGGCACTGAACTGGTATCCCTGCACCTCATGGATTCACCAGCGCTGAATAGCTTCATCACGAAATACGTCGTCTCCGGTTCCAACAAAATAGAAAAGTTAAGTTATAACGAGAATAACCAGCGAGTTTATATTAACAGGATGCAGTACTTTGAAGGTGTGCCGCTAGCGGTTTGGAGCTTCCACATCGGTGGCTACCAGGTAGCTCATAAGTGGCTTAAAGACCGCAAAGGCCAGAAGCTCACCTATGACGAACTGATTCACTATCAGAAGATTATTGTAGCGCTGAAAGAAACAAAACGGATGATGGAAGAGATAGACGCTCTGATTCCGGGGTGGCCATTAAATTAGGAGCTTTAGTTTTGATAATTAGTCGAGAAAGAAAGAGCAAGTTTGTAAGGCTCTTTGACAAAACACCGCCTGATGTTTTCTGCCCGCATTTCTATGAGCTCATTCTATCAAATGGGTGTCCTTATGATTGTTCCTATTGCTATCTAAGGCTAACTTTCCGTGGAAACACTAAGCCTACTATGTTCACAAATGGTTGGGATAAAGTAAAATCCGAGATAGACGCAGCTGGAGAGGGTGTCTTCTCTACAGGTGAGTTGGCTGATAGTTTGGCTATACTGCCACCTCTTCTGGAAAACTCCATCGATTATTTCTCAGGTTTAGAAAATAAATACCTTTTGTTGGTAACAAAAAGCAATAATGTTGGGATTCTTAGGGAGCGTGTTCCTAGTAATCAGATTATCTTGTCCTTTTCAGTTAATTCAGTACCAGCGGCCAATGAATTTGAGAAAGCTGCCCCTAGTCCCGAGAATAGACTTCAAACTATAGAAGAGATGATAGAGCTAGGCTGGCGGGTTCGAATAAGATTGGATCCAATTATATTAGAGTCGGAACTAAGTTACTACGAACCGATCTGTAGGCAGATTGCCCAGATTAAGCCTGAGCGCGTTACTCTGGGAACTCTAAGGCAATACCCAGGGCTATTTAATTTTATCCCGCATGCACCGCGAAAAGGATTGACCAAGGCGAGAGACGGCCGTATGAGATATTCTATGTTCAAGAGAATCGAAACCTATCGACAGATTGCTCACTGGTTAGATTTCCAGCCAGCTCTTTGCAAAGAAACGCATGAGGTTTGGAAGGCCCTAGGGTGGGAGTTTAGAGGATGCAACTGTACTCCCTAAGTGAGCAGAACATTGAATATATGTGAAGAATGTAGGGACGACAGCATAAAAGAAGAAAATGGTATTTGCCCTTATGCTTCCGGCGAGGATGGATTTCCTTTGCGCTGTGTCGGCTTTTGGGCAAAAGACAAGCTATACTATTTGAAAAGGTATATGGAAGTGTTTAACGCTTCTATGAAAGGAAAATGGCTAAAGAGAGCTTATATAGAGCTTTTTTCTGGCCCTGGCTTTGGAATAATACGAAAATCTGGTCAGATTATCAAGGGTTCACCATTATTGGCAATCGAACAGGCTACTCCCTTTAGTCGTTACGTGTTTGTCGATATTAATGAAAATGCGCTCTCTGCTTTAGAGAACAGAACGAAGCGAATTAGACCGGAAGCCGATATCATATTTATAAGCTGCGATTGTAATTGTGCCGTTGATCAAATAAGGGCAAAGATCGACAGCTCTTATCTTGCTCTTTCTTTTATCGATCCCACAAGCATGCAAGCCAAATTCTCAACTATCAAGGAATTAACTTATGACCTCAAGATGGATCTGATAATCAATTTCCCTTTGCAAGCTCTAAATAGATCATATTCATATGCACTCCAAGGGTATGGGGATAAATATGATGACTTTTTCGGTACAAATAAATGGAGGCCTATTCTCAAAGGATACTCAGATTTTCGCAGCGTTGGTGCTAAATTACTTGACCTTTATAAAAGCCAATTGAGTAGCATAGGTTATGGGCAAATCAACGACTTAACAGATGAGCAGACTTCAAGATCAGGCGAGATCTTAGTTAGAGGTCCAAGGAATATCCCGTTATATTACCTAGTCTTTGCCGGAAAGCACAAAATAGCTTACAAGTTTTGGCATGAAATTCAGAAGATTCGATCTGACAATCAACGAAGGCTTCTGTGATATTCTGCACAATTTGTCAGATTGTTTTGGTCTTGTTCTTAGAGGAATCCTCTTCTTCTGAAGTTGGGTCTTCAGATACCCTTTCTTTTGGTGATACTGAGTCAGATTCTAGCAGGGGGCTATATAATCTAGGATCTTCCACTTCTGGATCTCCTTCTTTACTCTCAACTTCCTCTTCTCTAGATTTATCTTTTGGCTTCTCCTCTAAGAGCTTATCTGATTCTTTATCTTTTGACTTTTCAGGGCTTTCGTTTTTGTCTATCATTTTTACCCCCCAAACAACTGATTTAACCATGGACGGCTAGCCAATACAAGAGTCACTGTAACGACTTCTGCCAGGAAAAACCAGACAGCATAATGAATTTCAGTTGTCTTCTTTTTCATAATGGTAGCATTCCATTCAAAAGAAGAAATAAATTGGGTTATGAGCTTTCGTTTGGTAAATTGACATGGTTTAGTACTGTAAAAATCTCTAAGCGGTCTAGGTTCTGGATCACGGTAATAATGGCTTCTAATCCAACTGCGCATGGTTAGAATAACTGTGAGTACATAAAAAACAACTGGAATAGAAAACAGAATTAGCGGTAATGTATTTGTAGTGGTGCCAATAAGAGCAGCTTGAGCCGCGGCACCTAATCCAATTACGATACTAGAAATAAATAGAAGTGTTCCCGATTTGCTATCAAGTGAATCTATCTGCCGTATTTGGACGTCGAGCCTATCCTTTACCTCATTATAGACTATCTCCAAACTGGGTAAATCTTGTTCCTCACACTCCGCTGTTTCAGGCTCCAGCTTCCTGCTTTCTGTGTGCTCGTTCATTTAATTGTACTTTAGCACATGACTAAGGACTATACAATACGAGACTGCCGAAAAAAGCCGGTTCAACCGGCGCCTTCCTGTCCCGGACATGGACGGATTGTTCAAAAGTCCGTAATTTCCAGTTTATTATGTTTTATCAGGTCATATTTGCCTCTTTCAAGAGGGTATCTCGCCTCATTTCTTCCGTTAGACGGCTGCCGGTGACTCAAGGTAGTAGCCATCCGGCTTTCTCCACAGCAGTTTCACCATCCGCTTGATATTGCAGACTGTAGTAGCTAGCAGTGTATTTATTCCGGCTCTATCTAGCCTGTGGTAACGGCACCCTCTCAATCCACAGTACCTGGTCAGATCTGCCATATTTTGCTCAATTTTGTAGCGATTACGATATGCTTGTTTCCCCTCATCGATTGCCAGTCTTTCTCTCGCCAGCCGGTATTAAGGCTCGTAGTAACTGATGTGTATTCTTCTTCCCGCGCTGTTCTTTACGCACTTGGGTTTAACAGGCAGGCACTGCATAAACTCGCCTTGAACTGAAAGGCATAGCCCAGTTTCTTTAGGTGGTAATCGTAAAGGATTACTTGGTAACACGAGGTTGAGATGTGCCCGGCTGGGCACATCAGCTTGACATTGACCGGGTCGTAGAGGAAGTCATCGACACTAAAGTAACCGCTGTTGCGATGCTTGACCTGCTTAGTCAGGGCGATATTCACGATGATCTTCTTGCCAGCCAATGATTCCAGGTTTTTCCCCAGTCATAGGCTTTATCAGCGGTGAGTTTTTGCGGTTTGAGAGAGTGGGTATTACAGAAAGATCAGCCCATAAAATAATCAATGATCTTGAGGTTGAGAGTTATAGTACTAAGACTAAATTTGGACGCAAGAATCACTATAATATATACCCAGATGTTCCTCTAAAAGACGAAGCTAATGATTCTGCCGCAGGTGAACTGTTGATAATATTCGGTTGGAAACGGCGCAAGAGAAAGGCAAAGAGCTTAATTTATATTATTGTTTGTAGTGTACTATAGTCTATCTACAATACACTTATTAACAGCTTATTGCCGTTAGTTAACTAAATTCAATACTTTAACTATTAATAAATTAGATTCTATTCAACAGTATTTGGATCCCAACTTAAGTGCAAGTTTTCATTGAGGCAATCTAGTAGGCTAATATCTTCAGGTAATAAATTGAAATCGAAAACGTTTATATTTTCAAATATGCGCTTTTTGTTTGATGACCTTGGTATAACTACAATATCTTTTTGAAGCAACCACCTAATTAATATCTGAGCTGGGCTTCTCCTATATCGATCAGCGATCACCTTCAATCTTGCGTCTTCTAGTTTCTGTCCACAGGTTAAGGGACTGTAAGCTTCCAGTTGAATACCTTTAGATTTATGATATCGTACTGTTTTTTTATTATATAAGAAAGGGTGCATTTCGATTTGATTTACTGCGGGTACGGTTAAGCTGTAACTTAATATTTCACTAATATGTCTTTCTAGATAATTGCTCAATCCAATGGCGCGACATTTTCCTTCTTTTAATAATAATTCCATCTCCTTCCACGTTTGTGTTCTATACATTTTTACTGGGGGCCAGTGGATTAAATATAAATCGATGTATTCAAGGCCTAACTTATTTAGACTTTTTTCACATGCTTCCCTAGGTGGAAGATATCTATTCTTAGGATCATAGAACTTGGTGGTAATAAAGACCTCTTCTCTTGGTAAACCACTTTTTTCTAAAGCTTTTCCTACCGATTCCTCATTTCCATATGATTCAGCGGTATCAACGAGCCTATATCCAGCTTCAAGTGCAAATAAAACTGCTTTTTCTGTGTCAACACCAGGTTTTAGTTGCCAGGTTCCGAACCCCAATAAAGGCATTTCTATACCATTATTCAGTTTGATATTTGTATTAGAAATTCGATTTTTCATTGTAGAGCTTTTCTATATAATCCTTTCTATTAATGTAAATGATCTTCATTTTTCCTTATTGATTGAACCGTTCTATCAAAGATTATAGCTAGTAGGACGACAGCAAGCCCAGCTTCGAAAGCCAATCCTACATTAACTGTCTGAATAGCCCTAAGAACTTCACCACCGAGCCCTCCGGCGCCAATCATAGAAGCTATAATTACCATTGATAAAGAGAGCATTATACATTGGTTAATACCGCCCATAATAGTCGGCATGGCTGATGGTATCTGGACCTTTCGAAGTAATTGTATTCTGGTGGCTCCGAATGACTGGCCTGCTTCAACCAACTCTTTAGGTACACCGCGCAAGCCTAGGTTAATGAAACGAATTGGCGGAGGCATACAAAATATCAAAGTTGCAAATACAGCAGCAGTTTCTCCCATACCGAAAAACATCACAGCCGGAACCAGATATACGAAGGCAGGGGTGGTCTGCATAAAATCCAGAAACACCCTCTGTATCCTTTCGTAGCGATCACTCCAAAAGGCTAATATTCCCAACGGGATTGACAGTAGTATAGCCAGCGAAGTCGATATGATTACCATGACTAAGGTTATTAATGTTTCTGGCCATAATTCCAATATATACATAAGGAAAAGGCTACCTACGGTAAAAAGAGCCCATTTTAAGCCAGCTATCTGTCTGACTATAAGGGATAGTAATAAAATCAATAAGTACCAAGGGATAAATTCTAGGGCATCTACCATCCAGTCCATGATGTCCATTAAGACACCACTGCCAGAACGAAGAAAATGGCCGAAGTTACTTAGAATAAAATTAACTATATTATTTACCCAATCGCCTAAGGGTATATCAAATCCTTCCATCAGCTATCTCCATTATTCTGAATTGCTGGCTAATTCCCTAAGTATCGAATCCTTATCGACTATACCCTGAAATTTACCGTCACTTTTAATAATTACTAAAGGTAAATTACTGCCTACTGATTTAGTAAGTAGATCTTCGAATGAATGTTCGGCTCTAGCCTTTACAAAACCTTCTCGCATAATCGCCTCTTTCAATGATCTATTTCTCTGAGCTATCTCCTTAAGAGTATCTAGCTGAATAATGCCTTGAAAGTAATCATTGTCATCAACGACAAAGCCAACAGTTTCACTTTTCCTCTCAAATTCCTCTAAAGCCTTGGCAGGTGAAGTTCGAATATTTAATAAAAGATTAGGAGCGGTCATGATATTGCGGGCGGTCAGTACCTTTGTCTTAGGGACGTCCTGAACGAAATTTCGGACATAATCATTGGACGGTTTGGTGATAATATCCCTAGCCGTGCCTAATTGTATTATTTTGCCGTCTTGCATAATGGCAATCCGGTCTCCCAGTTTTACTGCTTCATTTAGGTCATGGGTTACAAATATTACTGTCTTATTAACTTTTGAAGAGAGTTTGACAAATTCATCCTGCATTTCTCTTCTTATCAAAGGGTCTAGGGCACTGAATGGCTCATCTAAAAGCAGTATGTCTGGCTCTGTCGTTAGAGCCCTGGCCAGACCAACACGCTGCTGCATACCGCCACTAAGCTCAGAAGGGTAATATTTATCCCAACCTTCCAGACCAACCATTTCCAACATTTGACGAGCTTTTTTTCTACGCTGATATTTTTCCATACCCCTAAGTTCAAGACCAAAGGCGACATTATCAATTATGGTGCGGAATGGTAGTAGGGCAAAGTGCTGAAACACCATGCTCATTTTTTCTCTTCTAAATTCCTGAAGTTGTACCTTATCCAATAAAGCAACATCAATATCATCAATTAGTACTTGACCATAGGTTGGATTGATCAGTCTGTTAATACATCGAAGAAGAGTAGATTTTCCACTGCCTGACAAACCCATAATTACAAATGTCTCACCAGTTTTAATATCTAAGGAAACATCCTGCAGGGCGACTACCAGGCCACTCTCTTGTAGGATATCCTGTTTGCTCTTTTTCTTGTCTATTTGGTTGATATCGACATCTAGATCGGCTTTCTTCCCAAAAAGCTTCCATAGATTGATTATCTTAAGTTTTTTAGAGTTTTTATTTAACGATTTATTGATAGTATCAATTAGTTGCATATTCAGGCCAAACTTACTGTAATTTTCTTACTTGTATCCAAGTTCCGATTTTCTATTCAGTTATGGGGCGTATTCAAGCTCAAGCTAGAATCAAGCAATAAAGGTACTGCACAAATACGCCCCATAAATTTTATAGGTCTTAATTCCTATGATATTAAGGAATTAAGACCACCATGATTCGATTAGAGTTTGATGCTCGTTCCACCATACCTTGGCTAGATCCATAGCCTCTTGGACGGTATCAGCTTCGGCCATCATGGCTTCAACTTCATCAAGGGGTACTAACTGATTCGAGATATATTCATAAACATCAGGAGCCTTTGTCTTAAGATCTGAATTGACACAGGCACCAACGTAGTTAGTTCCAAATACTTGTTCTGGGTCCTCTAAAAATACCAGATCCAGCTCCGACATGGCCGGATATGGTCGCCAGCCGCAATAGACTATCGGCTCACCAAGTTCGTATTTAGCATATACTTCAGCATACAAAGTAGGCACTGAACCGTATACTATCTCGAAACTTTCGAGTCCATATTCTTCTATAGACTGTTCAGTCTTCATCATGCCCCCGGTCCCTGCTTCGTAACCGAAAATTTTGCCATCGAAGATTTCGCTGTTGCCTTTAAGATCAGCTATTGACGTTATACCATACTGGTCTACTACGAATTGCGGAACTACCAATCCAGTAGGGACATCCGTACCATAAAGATTACCGACAAATTCAATGGAATCGCCATGGGTATCGTAGTACACTTTATGGAATTCAGGCATCCATGAATCAGGAAAGATATCGTAGTCCCCTTGGGCTACAGCCAGGTATAGTGGTCCCATATTGTTGGTCTCTGTATATGTGTATGGATAACCTTTATCCTCTAAAGAACTTATCAAAACCTGGGCCTGAATAGCACCATACTTGACAGAAAAACCAACGATGTTGATGGTCGGTTTTGGTTCATCACCACCGTTTCCACCGTTATTGTCGGTTCCGTTGCACCCAAGTACACCAAATGATAGAGACGTTATGACCAGTATGGTTAAAACCGATACCAATAATCTGCCGATCACTTTTACTATCAAATTAATCACCTCCGTTGTTGTTAATTAATCTTTTTTAACGTAATAAATTCTTGGCTGATATCACCTCCTAACATTTTCTGATGACTAGTTTTACTTGTTCTTTATTTGTATCCCACCCGAGATCCACAACTTTATCACTCATCTCTTTATCCAAATCCTTATCAATGATAAAAATTACCTGATCGGCTTTCTTCACTAGTCTGTCGTTTTTTCTATGAGTATCAGTGAAAAGCGACGTATGCCCCTTATCTATACCTATTCTTAAATATTTCTCGGGCGGTAACGCTATGGATCTAAATGTTTCAACTACTATGGTAGCTGCCTGATCGCTAATCTGAACCATTGTTATGTCTATATGTTTTTTACACTCCAATCCCAGTATAGAGTAATATGGTATATCAAACATCGATTTATAGGATTAATAATGAATTCATAAAGGCTTAATTTCTATAATCAACAAATCGTAGGGTTCTAATGTTTTTGGATTACGTGTATAATACACTAGTGTAAGTGAGTCAATAATGGACGAAGATGTAGATAATATTTCTTCTTTAGTGCTAGTTATGCCCGATAATATCGTACGAGTTGGGTTGGAATTTGTATTCAAAGATGCTGGTTTTTCGGTCGTCTCAGTATTTAGTAACCTGAATTCAATTACCAAGATCTGTATTAAAGAGCCAGAACTCATACTCATCTCCCAGGAGATAATTGAACAGGCTAACAAGAATAAGATTGAGAAATTATTTAGAGAAACGAACTCCACGGTGATTATTCTAAAAAGTCCAAATATGTCGGGAGATGCACTTAGTGAAATAGGTACTAATGTTAGAGGTTATCTATCACTAAGTGAACCAAAAGATATCTTTATCCGTCAGTTAAAAATATTAGCTAGCGGTTGTGTAGTTGTTTCAGGCAGCATTATTGATGAAGTTACTACATTTAGCATGACCTCTACAGATGATATTTATAAAAACCTAAGTGAGAGGGAAAAGGAAGTACTAATATCTGTTGCCAGGGGTAATACAAATGACCAAGTGGCCGAGGATTTGTTTATTTCTGAATATACAGTGAAAGTACATTTAAGAAATATAATAAACAAACTCAACTTGAATAATAGACAACAAGCTATCGCCCATGCTTGGAAAAATGGTATTGTTCCCAGAGATTGAATGTAAATGGTAAAATCAGAGTCGTATTCATGAGTTCTCTGGCGTTGTTTATATATGGTAATTATTTCATACTAAACCTGTTTACCATTGCAATTGCGTTATAGTGTAGCCTTCTTATCATAACCTGATAATTCCGTAAATTTAAAACTATAACAAGGTAGTCCCTTTCCTTTTCTACATAAAAACCTGATTATTATGAGCATATTATTTAAAACAACTAGCAGAATACGCTCAAACTACGGATATGTGATAGTAATATCGTGTTTTATATGTATGATGCTCATTTGGGGAACGCATGGTACTTACGGCATCCTTTTTGATCAATTACAAACCGAATTCAAATGGTCCAGTGCAACAACCTCTGGTGCCTTTTCACTTGCTATGCTTACCTATGGTTTTTTCAGTATTATCATGGGTTGGCTTAACGACAAGATTGGTCCGAGAATTGTCCTTTCACTATCCGGCGTAGTGATGGGTATAGGATATCTTTTTATATCCCAGGTGAATGAAGTTTGGCAGTTATATTTATCCTACGGATTGATGATCGGTATCGGTATAAGTGGTGCTTGGGTTCCATTATTATCGACAATTGCCAGATGGTTCACCAAAAATAGAAGTCTAATGAGCGGTATTATTCTCACGGGTTTCAGCTTTGGGGGATTTTTATTTCCGCCGGTAGTTAATCATT
>DAOUMG010000194.1:0-5212 GCA_034411935.1 Dehalococcoidaceae bacterium | reverse complement strand
GCCAGGAAATACTACAGTGGATTAGTAACAGCATAAAGAGGTTTGGTGTACGTTATTGACATCCGAGACCAACTATCTAAAATGCCTCAAGGCGATGGCTGGACTGTTAACTCACACAGTCTGACTTTCATAGGTGGTACGGTAGTTTTGTCCATCCTCTTGCAACGCCCGAAAGCACCAACACCCATTGACAGTACTCCTACCAGGGAGTAATTTTAAATCAGGTTACCTAATATCGAGGAAGATTTCATTATCTATGATTTAAGTAGATTGATAGGAGGCATACGAGCTTGGAGAATCAGGAGAGGCAAATATTTAGCTGTCCTGCTTGCGGTCAGCAAGTTGATGCTGTAATACGGGATGGTCGTGTTAAAGGATACTGTGCTGTTTCAAAGCAGTACGTAGACTTTCTAGTTGAAACAAAGGTAGAAAAAAGGAATTATCGGCAAGACCCGGAGTATCGCGCTAAATTGCGTGCTGCTACTAAGAAAATGTGGCTAGACCCAGAATATCGGGCTAAACAAAAAGCTGCTCTTAAAAAGAAAAATACTGAGATAAACCCTTCGTAAAACTAACTTAACAAGTGGTACACTTTTGTGGCAGGCTAAAATGGCTTCGGCGCAGGCCAGGTGCTCAATTATAATCAGCTGGTACCGGCTAGTTGCAGTTTGTATCAAGGAGGTGAGGGAAAGTGGTTAGAGCATTCGTATTAATAGAGACAGCGGTAGGCAAGACCAAGGAGGCACTTGCCGCCATAGAGGGCGCATCAGGGATCGAGTCGGTTAATTGTGTTACCGGACCCTATGACATTATTGCCGTCGTGGGTATGGAAACGCTGAGTGACGTTGGCGACCTTATTACTAAGAAAATACATGCTGTGAAAGGGGTTGCCCGGACGGTAACCTGTGTAGTAGTCTAGTTCTACCCTTCTAGCTTACCATCGCTTATACCTTACTAGTTCATCTAGGGACTTCCTACCCTTATATCCAGGCTGATCATCATGATACCCAAGCTGAATAAACGCAATAGGCTCAACATCCTCAGGAATCCCAAAACATCTAGTGCTGCATCTAGATTGAACTTTTCGTCAAAAGGAGACTGCCGAAAAAGTCCCGTCTCCCTTTGAAAAGGGGGAGTTCCGGAGAATTTTTGAGCTTAAATACCTCTAAATTTACCTTTAGGAAAGGGATAAATTGGGTAACGAAAATACTTTTTCGGCACTCTCAAAAGGTGCAGCAACTAAGAGTAGAGCAGAGGGAAGTATTAAAAAGCCCAGAAAGAGGGCTAGTAATTGATTCTGGGGCTTGCCAGCGACATCTCTTATCACCCAAGCCATCATGCGCCGTATTTTCTTAGCGCCACCAGCACCTCGTCAATCCTTTGCCTGTCCCCCCGGCTCAGGCGGGCTATTTGAACGCACTGCCTGACATCGGCATCCTGCCCATGGGCCTGCCACAGTGCCCTGGCAATGTATTCGGCATTCTCCAGGCTGGTATTTTCCCTTGCTATCAGCACCTTTTGTGATACCTCAATAAACTCCTGCTCAGTGTAGGGAGCAAAGTGAAGCCTGGTGAAGCGGGAGAGCAGGTCCTGAGGCAACTTCTCCACCCTGATGCCGGCGGCAAACACCCGAGTATCAAGCTCAAGCTCCCTGGTCTTTCCGTGCTTTGTCTCAGAGACGATCCCGGTCGCCATCAGGCTGTTAAGGACGCCGATATGCTCCGGGCTTAACCTCTCCACCTCATCTATAAGGATAAACCTCGGCTCATAGACAAACAGGATGTCGGCCAGCCCAGCCGAGGTGAGGGTTGCCGCCAGGGCGTAGTAGGACTGGGGCAGCCGGCGCAGCTCCAAAAGGAACATTGTCTTGGCCGAGGCTGGCGGGCCACTGAGAAGCAAGTGGGCTGGCTTCTCTGCTTCCAAAGCATAGCGGACCAGGGTCTTTACATCCGCATAACCGACAATGGGGTCAAACAGGTCAGCTGGCATCTCACACTGTGGCTGAGTGGTGGGCTCAGATAGGGCTTTAATGGCCTCCCTCACCAGGTCAGGGTCAGCAATCTTATAATGGGTAGAACTGTGGCTGGAAAAGGTGATATTAAGGAGCCTTGAGGTTACCATCTTCTTTAGTGTCTGGGGGTTGGCATGGACCTCAAACCATTCAAAGCCGAGCCAGGAGTATCCTCTTGCTGCTTGTCGCGCTTCTTCCTTTTCCTGGATGGCTAACGCATCCTGGAGAACCTCACCCCACTCAGGGTTGGTAGTAAGCGCTCTGTAGATTCTGAGCCTTTTCTCTGTCTCGTTCATTTTGTGTACTCATTTACCTCTACTCTTCCAGACCAAGGGCAAAGTGAAGGGCAGCCTCTACCGCTTTTAGCTTTTCAGGGCCGAGAGGAGCCAGCCTCTCTTGCAGGCTTCTTTTAGCAATAGTGGTAATGCTATCCAGGTTAACCACACATGGCCTAGGAAGACCATCCTCTAGCCCCAGAGGAACCTCAGAAGGAATATGGCGCATCCGTGTCGTTACCGGCGCCACTGTTACCAGTTCCCGAATTGTATAAGCCTCATTGCGGGATAGAAGCAGCACTGGCCGCCTCCCGGCAGGCGGCATCAATTGTGCCCACCATATCTCGCCTCGCTTCATTCCCAAGGCTCCTCAGCCAATACGGCGCTCCCCACCCGGTGAGCTGCTTCAACCTCGTCAGCTGATTCCGGGATTTCTTGATAGCCGCGCACATAGTCTTCTACAGCCGAGGAATCCCGTTCCTGTTTCAGAAGCCTCTCTATGGCACGGCGAAAGAACTTGCTGCGGCTTTCCCCTTTTACCTTCCGCTCTGTTTCCACAGCCTCCAGAATATCCCCTGGCAGGCTTATGGCAACCTTGGCACTCTTATCCATAGTAGCATCTCCTCAAATCATTCATACTAAAGTATGAATGATTTAATGCAACTTGTCAATCCCTGGGGAAAGTCACAAGGGAGCAGGCGGAGGACTTCGTAAAGCAGATAAACAAGAGGCTGGAGAAGCAGGAGACGTTATTCTAACCAGTGCTGGTAGCATCCGGAGGAGAAGAGAGTGTGTCCGAGGTGTGTAGCAAAAACGGCAAATCTGCCGAAAATGCTAAGCCTAACCCTTTGCGCTTCGCCGATGGGAAGGAATATCCTAGTGAGGTGGGCAAAATGCCCACCTCAGAGCCAGATGTGGCAGGGTATTCAAGGACTACTACCTGCCGGAGGAGAAGAGAGTGTGTCCGAGGGGCGCGGCTAAGGATTAAAGGATAGGCGTAAAATTATGAGGGATTTTACACCATTCCCAAAGCTAAAGGTGGTGTAAATAGTGGCAAGTATTTACGAACGAACTTATAAAAACGGCAAAAAGAACTATTGGCTCCGTGAAAAGCTAGATGGCAAAACCATGCTAACCTATCTCGGCACCAAGTACCCTATACCCAAAAACATGGCACGGACTGGCTTACCCGACAACTGGGTGGAGCGCCTAAAGCGTAAGACGGCACAGAAAAGCGCCAAGCCTCCTCCCAATCACACATTGCCAGAGGGTAGATACCCTATCGTTTACGCCGACCCACCCTGGCGCTATGACTTTAATGTGGAGATTAGGGCAAAGGAAACCCCTTTATCCCAGCCTGGTGGCGTTTCTTTATCCGGAGATGCCCTTTTACCCGAGCCATGGTGCCAGCTCCACCCATAAGGTTAACACTTGACAACCGGTCGGTAAAGGGGATAAAAGTTGGCGTTAATTTGGCGTTAAACTAAAAAGGACAGGATGCCACCAAAAGGCACTTTAGCTTCAAAAGGGGTGTTGGGTCAACTGACACAAAAGTTCTAATTTGAACGTAAAGCCACCCTTTAGCACACGCAACGCCAAATCCGAAGACCGGCGCTCTGTCCGCTGAGCTATAGGCGCCCGTTTGGGGTGAGTGGAGGGATTCGAACCCTCGATCTTCAGGGCCACAACCTGACGCCTTAACCGCTAGGCTACACCCACCATAAAGCAGTATCCATTATAGCTAATAAAGGGGAGCCTTTCAATGTGAGTCTTTATACCTCGGCACCAGTTCGACAAGGGTAACACCCTGTTCCCCTTCGCCATAGAGACCGCTTCTATATGAATTAACCAGCGGGTGAACGGATAGCCTGGACTGAACGGCGCTGCGCATAATACCGGTGCCCTTGCCGTGTATTATCCTGACCTGTGATAACCCCGCCATAAAAGCATCGTTTAAGTACTGCTCGAGCATCGGTAAAGCTTCATCAAGAGTGAGACGGCGTAGATAAAGCTCATTGGTTATCTTTTTTACCATTTGATATAGACGATTGTATCACCGGGATAGAAATGAGGCAATAGCATCACAACTTAAAAAGATAAAGTATTGCGAAAAAAAAAAGAATTATATATAATAGGCAAACGGTTGCCGATATCTGTTAAATAGTAGCCAGTTCATATGGAGGAAATCAGATTGGAAGCGATAAAAGTAATACCCTGTCTGGATATAAAAAATAGTAGAGTTGTTAAAGGAATAAACTTTGTCGATCTGGTAGATGCCCGCGACCCGGTTGAAGCTGCTGCTTGCTACTGTACTCAGGGAGCCGATGAACTGGTATTTCTTGATATAGCAGCCACCGTGGAGAATAGAGGAACTCGGCTGGACTGGGTGAAGAAAGTAGCGGAAGTAGCCACCGTGCCTTTCGCTGTCGGCGGTGGTATCAGGAATATAGATGATATGAAGGCTCTCTTTGATATGGGAGTAAATAAGGTATCTATAAACACGATAGCGGTCAGGAATCCGGAAATTATAGAAGAGGCTTCTCATAAGTTCGGCAAAGAGAGGCTGGTGGTAGCTATTGATGGTAGAAAAAATACGCCGCAAAGCGGATTGCCAAGGCTGGAAGTTGTCGTCAGCGGTGGGGAAGAAGCTACCGGGATGGATATCGTTCAGTGGGCAAGGAAGGTGGAGGAGCTGGGCGCCGGTGAAATATTGCTTACCAGTAAAGATGCCGATGGTACCAAAGACGGCTACGATATCGAGATGACCAGGGCGGTAGCCGAATCCGTAAAGATACCGGTAACCGCTTCTGGTGGTTCCGGTACGCTACAGCACCTTTACAGCGCCGTGGTGCTGGGCAAGGCATCTGCGGTACTGGCGGCTTCTATATTCCATTTCGGTATTATTACCATTCCACAGGCTAAAGCT
>DAOUMG010000193.1:0-9507 GCA_034411935.1 Dehalococcoidaceae bacterium | reverse complement strand
GCTGCTATTACGCCGGTGCCGGGCGGTGTCGGCCCGATGACAATAACTATGCTGATGGCTAACACGATAAAGGCGGCCAGGCAAGCCGCCGGGATTAGTTAATTATGGAGCAGGATATGGAATATGAGTTCTTAGAAAAAGATGCCCCCGGAAGGAACAAGGTAAAGATATTAGGCAGTACTTTTGAAAAAGGCAAGCCAGAAGGAGTATCAGACGGTCTTTGGAGGCAGAAGATGAGAGACCGTCAGGAAAAGCTAAAGTACCTTGAAACCGGCGAGCGTTACTGGTACGGTAAAGACTGGTTCGGTAGCGAAAAGAGAAAGAACCCGGCATAAACTGGAGGTAGGTAATGGCATTTGAAGTTCCCAAGCTGACATACAACGGAAAAATAAGAGAAATAGAACTGGGCAAAGGCGAAAGGGCGGTTATCGTCGGTGGTGAGAATTGCTATCCCTTTCAGCTCTTTGAAGGTGAAATGCCCCGCCTGCCTAAGATAGCAATGGAGGTCTACGATACGCCTCCAAAAGATTGGCCGCAATCGGCGCTGGAACCTTTTGCTGATGTTGCGGAAAACCCTGTTAGCTGGGCAAAGAAATGTATTAACGAATACGGTGCTGAAATGATATGCCTTCAGCTGGAAAGTACCGATCCTAACGGTCTTAACCGTGGTGCCGATGAAGCCGCAGAAGTTGTTAAAAAGGTTGCCGATGCCATAGATGTACCGTTGATAGTCTGGGGCACGGCAAACCAGGAAAAAGATACCGAAGTACTTAGAAAAGTAAGCGAGTTATGCCAGGGGAAGAGCCTTCTGATGGGGCCGCTGGAAGAAGGTAACTATAAAAAGATAGGCGCCTCGGCTATCGGTTACCAGCATACTGTAATCGCCTCCTCTCCCATAGATATCAATCTGGCAAAGCAGCTAAACATACTGCTGAGCAACCTGGGCGTGCCAGACGATAAAATCCTGATAGACCCCACGGTTAGTGGCATAGGATATGGCATAGAATATTGTTATTCTGTCATGGAGCGGATAAGAATGGCAGCCCTGACGCAGAACGACGAAAAACTCCAGTGCCCTATTATAGCTAATATAGCCAGGGAAACCTGGAAGACTAAAGAAGCTAAAATATCTGCCGACGATGACCCCAGGCTGGGTGACCTTAAGAAGAGAGGTATATTGATGGAGGCTATATCGGCTACCGTTTTACTGCTGGCCGGGGCTGATATTCTGGTAATGAGGCATCCGGAAGCGATAAAGCTGGTAATACAATTAATAAACGATTTTACATCCGAATAAGCGTAGGGAGTTGATTTGCCATGGAAGAAGAAAAACATAAAAAAAGCATGGATAGCGCCAGCATAGAGATGATAGATAAAGCCTGCGGTGAGGAAGTAAGTATTGCTTTCACACGCTCCGAGGCGATGAAGCCCTGCCCTATTGGTCTTGAGGGAAGCTGTTGCAGCAACTGTAGTATGGGACCCTGCCGTATTCCTTTACCCGCGGGCAAGGAAGAAACGGCCGAGTTAAGGCAAAGGAGAAAGGGCGTCTGCGGAGCTACCGCCGAAACGATAGCCGCCCGTAACTTCCTTCGTATGATTGCTGCCGGTAGTGCGGCTCATGGAGACCATGGCCGCAAGGTAGCCGAGATTTTTAAAGCTACGGCCGAAGGTAAATTGGCCGGTTTCGAGATTAAAGACGAACAAAAATTACTTCAGCTGGCCATTGATTTTGGGGTAATCATAGGTGACCGCTCCAATGAGGAGATTGCCCAGGATATAGCCAAAATAGCCGGGGCTGAATTTGGCAAACAGGAAGGCGAACTACTTTTTCTGAAGAGGGCGCCTCTTAAAAGGCAGGAACTATGGCGCAAGCTGGGTGTTGCTCCAAGAGGTATTGATAGAGAGATTGTCGAGGCGATGCACCGTACCCATATGGGGGTTGACCAGGATTATCAGAATCTGATGAAGCAGGCATCCCGTACAGCGCTGGCAGACGGCTGGGGCGGCAGTATGATTGCCACAGAACTGCAGGATATCATGTTCGGTACGCCTTCGCCTGTCTTGGGTCAGATAAATCTGGGTGTGCTAAAAGAAGAAGATGTTAACATCATCATACACGGACACGAACCTCAGCTAGCGGAAATGCTGGCTGTGGTCGCCCAGGATCCTGGTATGATTGAGTACGCTAAATCAAAAGGCGCCGGTGGTATAAACCTGGCCGGTATGTGCTGTACCGCCAACGAAATATTGATGCGCCACGGCGTGCCTATCGCCGGTAATTTCCTCCAACAGGAACTGGCCGTAGTTACCGGAGCGGTTGAGGCGATGGTGGTCGATGTCCAGTGCATCATGCAGGGCCTGGCAGATGTCGCCCAGTGCTACCATACCAAGATACTAACTACAGACACCAAAGCAAAAATACGCGGTGCAGAACATATAGAGTTTGACGAAGCAAACGCTTATGAATCGGCAAAGAGCATTATAAAAGCGGCTATAGATAACTTTCCCAATAGAGGTAAGAATATTCATATACCGGATAAAAAGACGGACTTAATAGCCGGTTTCAGCCACGAGACGATTAACTACCTTTTAGGCGGTGTCTTTAGAGCTTCCTATCGTCCTCTTAACGATAATATTATTAACGGGCGGATAAGGGGCGTGGCAGGCGTGGTCGGCTGTAACAATCCCAGGGTAACTCACGACAGCCAGCTGGCTATGGTGAAAGTACTCATAAAGAACGATGTACTAGTTCTGCAAACGGGCTGTACCGCAATGGCCAGCGCCAAAGCAGGCCTTATGGTGCCCGAAGCGGCTACGGAATATGCCGGAGAGGGCTTGAGGTCGGTGTGTGAGGCAGTTGGTATCCCGCCGGTACTTCATATGGGTGCCTGTATTGATAACAGCCGTATTCTGATGGCAGCCACGGCAATGGTAAAAGAGGGTGGTCTGGGCGATGACCTGAGCGACTTACCAGTGGTGGGCGCTGCTCCCGAATGGATGAGCGAGAAAGCAATCGCTATCGGTCACTATTTCGTCGCCTCTGGTATATTTACCGTCTTCGGCGTAAACTGGCCGACTACGGGCAGCAAGGAACTGACCGACTATCTGTTTAAAGACTTTGAGAAGATGTACGGCGGCATGTGGGCTTTTGAACTCGACCCGGTAAAGGCAGCTCATATGATGATTGATAAAATAGATGAGAAACGTAAAGCTCTGGGACTGGATAAAGCCAGGAAAAGGGTCCTTTATGATATGGAAATGAGACGGGAACTAGAAGCCACTTAGGCTGTAAAGACCTGTAAAGGATGGTTTTATATGTCTAAAATTATAGCATCAGCGGCTATCAGGGGAGCCCATAAGATAGTAAGTCAAGCCGAGCAAAAGTGGCAGCAGGCTATAGATAAATATGGCGAGAAAGAGCCTGTAGGCTTTCCAAATACGGCTTATTATCTGCCGGTTATCTACGGAATTTTAGGTGAAAAGGTTGAGAAACTTGCGGATATGGAGAAGGTACTTAAGCGCTGTAAGTCCCTGCTGCCGCCGATGGTAAAAGAGCAACATCCATTGCCCTATCTGGCGCCTGCTCTGGATGCCGGCATGGCAACATTTTTCGCCGAGGAGATTTTAGAGGCGATTCGTTACCTTGAACAGCCGGATTTCTACACCAAGCAAGAAGACCCTGAGGGCAGCAATATCTGGCTGGGTGCCGCCGATGATATCATATTAAGAAAGCGCGGCATAGAGTTCGTTGATGGAACCGCTCCGGGATTTGCTGCCATATTAGGTGCCGCCCCCGATAATGAAACGGCGTCAAAAATAGCTACCGAACTGCAACAAAAGAATCTTTATGTTTTTATGAGCGCCGAAAACGAAGGCAAGAGGTTTTCGGAACAGCTGCTAGAAGCAGGAGTCCAGATAGGCTGGCCTACCAGGCTGGTTTCCTTCGGGCCTGATGTATCTTCAACTGTATTCGCCATGGGCTTTGCTACCAGAGTCGCTCTTTCCTTCGGCGGTGTTACCCCTGGTGATTTCAGGAAGGTACTGATATACAATAAAGACCGTACCTTTGCCTTTGCCATGCCGCTGGGCTATGTTTCTGACGAATGGTACGCCAACGCCGCCGGGGCTATCAACTACGGCTTCCCTACCATCGCGGATACGCCGATTCCCGAAGTGCTGCCTACGGGCATCACTACCTATGAACATGTGGTTTCTAATATAGCTCATGATAAGATAGTGGCTAAGGCTATTGAGGTACGAGGCCTTAAGGTAGCCGTTTCGGAAGTGCCTATACCTGTGGCATTCGGTCCCGCTTTTGAGGGAGAGCGAGTACGCAAGGATGATCTCTATCTTGAGTGCGGCGGCGGCCGGACACCGATGGTAGAATGGCTGACCAGCAAACCCATGAAAGAGGTGGAAGACGGCAAGATTGAAGTTATCGGTCCGGAGATAACCGATGTTAAAGAAGGCTCCAAGCTGCCGCTGGCAATCGCCGTCGAGGTAGCCGGTCGGGAAATGCAAGACGATTACGAGCCGATACTGGAGAGGCAGATTCATCACCTGATTAACTATGCCCAGGGCATAATGCACACCGGACAGCGGGATATAGCCTGGTTGAGAATCAGCAAAGCGGCTTTTTCCAAGGGGTTCAGACTCAAGCACATAGGTTCCATAATCCATGCCAAGCTACACCAGGATTTCGGCAAAATCTTCGATAAAATCCAGATAAAACTATACACTGAAGAATTTAAAGTTAATGAGATTGTAGCCAGGGCTAAAGAGGTCTATGCCGTTCGCGATGCCCGTATAGAGGGTATGACGGATGAGACCATAGATACTTATTACTCCTGTACCCTTTGCCAGTCTTTCGCGCCCAGCCATGTCTGCGTAATCAGCCCGGAAAGAACCGGCTTATGCGGTTCTTACAACTGGATGGACTGTAAGGCAGCTTTTGAGATTAACCCTACAGGCCCTAATCAACCTGTAGTTAAGGGAGAGACTATTGATACAACAATGGGGCAATGGAAAGGGGTAAACGAGTTCGTTTTCAAAGCATCTCGCGGCAAGTTGGACCATTATAATTTCTACAGCATAGTAAACGACCCGATGACCTCCTGCGGTTGTATGGAATGTATCGCCGCCATAGTACCTCTGTGCAATGGTATTATGACGGTCAATAGAGAGCATACAGGTATGACACCCTGCGGTATGAAATTTACCACTCTGGCAGGTACCATCGGTGGCGGTATCAGCACGCCGGGCTTCGTCGGTCATTCCAAGTACAATGTAGGTCAGAGGAAATTCTTGAGCGCCGAAGGGGGTATAAAAAGACTGGTCTGGATGCCTAAGTCTTTGAAAGAAGAAATTGCCGATAGGTTTAACGCCAGGGCAGAGGAAATAGGCATTCCCGATTTGCTTGATAAAGTTGCCGATGAAACCATAGGCACTACCGAAGAGGAAATACTACCCTTCCTGCAGCAAAAGAATCACCCGGCGATAACTATGGACCCACTTATGTAAAGTATGGAAAGGAGTTTTGATGGCACTTACTGGAATAGAGATATATAAATGGTTGCCCAAGACTAATTGCGGCGAGTACGGCGTGCCTACCTGTTTGGCTTTTGCCATGGGGCTGGCTGCCGGTAAATCAGAACTTTCAGCTTGCCCTTATATCTCCGACGAGGCTAAAGGAAAACTGGAAGAGGCTTCGGCACCACCGATAAGGGTGGTTACTATAGGCACCGGCGGTGCGGCCGCAAAGTTCGGCGGTGAAACGGTGATGTTTCGCCATGAGAAGAGGTTTGAAAATAAACCCGGTATAGCTATTCTGATTACCGATACGATGGCAGATGACGAGGTTAAAGGAAGAATAAGTAAATTCAGTAACTTTCAATATGAGCGCGTCGGCCAGGTGCTTAAGCCGGAACTGGTTGCTTTAAAGGCAGAATCAGGTGATAGCGGAATATTTATTACTCTGGTAGAAAAGGTAACTAAAGCCAGCGATGCCGGCTTTATTCTTATGAGCGAAGATGCCGGGACGATAAAAGCCGCCCTCGGAATATGCGCAGCTAAGAAACCATTGATATATGCCGCTACCAGTGAAAATTACGAGGCGATGATTGAGCTTGCCAGGGAGAGCTCCTGTCCGCTGGCGGTAAAAGCAAAAAGTATTGAGGAGCTGGCTGAGCTTACAGATAAGATTACCAGAGCAGGAATAAAAGATCTGGTGATAGATTCAGGTGCCAGGAAACTCAGGCAAGCGTATGAGGACCAGGTTATAATCCGCCGGGCGGCTCTGCAAAAGAAATTCAGACCACTTGGATTTCCTACCATCGTCTTCCCCTGCCAGATGACCGACGACCCGCTAAAAGAGGCCACGCTGGCATCAATATTCATCGCCAAATACGGCGGTATCATAGTGCTATCCGATTTCAGCGGAGAGAGCCTGTTCCCCTTGCTGGTGGAAAGACTCAACATCTTCACTGACCCCCAGCGCCCTCTGGCGACTACACAAGGCATCTATGAAATAGGCGGGCCTGATGAAAATTCGCCGGTGATACTAACCTGTAACTTTTCGCTTACCTATTTCATCGTCTCGGGAGAAATAGAAAACAGCAAGGTATCCTCCTATCTGCTGGTTAAAGATACCGAAGGCCTTTCCGTTTTGACCGCCTGGGCAGCTGGTAAGTTTAGCGCCGATGTAATCGCTTCCTTCGTTAAGAAGAGCGGTATCGCCGATAAAGTAAAGCACCGTAAGCTGATAGTACCCGGTTATATTGCCGTGGAAAGCGGTAGCCTGGAAGAAGAACTGGGTGATTGGGAAATAATGGTGGGACCCAGGGAAGCAGCCCATATTCCGGCATACCTGAAGAAATGGCAGCTATAAGGAGATATAAAATGATACTTGTCGGTGAAAATATAAATATCATGTCCAAGACAATCGGCCCGGCTCTTAAGGAGAGAAATAAAGAGCCGGTAATAAAGCTGTCCAGAGAAGAAACCGATGCCGGAGTAGACTATCTTGATTTAAATATAGGCCCCGCCAGGAAATCCGGGGATGATCTTATGGCCTGGCTGGTTAACACGGTACAGGAAGTTAGCAATCTGCCCCTATCGCTGGATACCACCAATCCGGAGGCAATGGAAGCCGGACTTAAACTGGCTAAAAAGAAAGTACTGATAAACTCAATATCGCTACAGCCGGAGAGACTGGAGAAGACACTGCCGCTGGTCAGAGAATATAACGCCGATATGATAGGCCTTTTGTGGGGCGTTGAAGGTATGCCGCGTGATGCCAACGAGAGATGTATGCTGACGGTAGATTTACTCCTAAAAACGGCCGAGCTCGGTATCCCCAATGAAGATATCTGGATAGACCCTATCGTCACGCCGATAAGCGTTGAGATAAACCAGGTAAGGGCTTGCCTTGAGTTTATGAGCATGCTGGGCGATATCGCCCCTGGTTGTAAGTCGATTGTCGGCCTGTCTAATGTATCTAACGGCACCCCGCACGAACTGAGACCTTACCTGAACAGAACCTATATGATAATGCTGATGAAGTACGGGTTACATTCGGCGATTGTTGACGCTTTTGACGAAGAGCTCATTAAAATAGCCAGAGGTGAAATGCCTGAAATCGTCAGTCTGGTGCACAGGGTAATGGACGGCCAGCAACCGGATCCCGCTTCATTAAGCAGGCAAGAAACAGGCTACCTTAAGACGGTTAAGGTATTGATGGGTCAGTCGCTTTATTCACATTCCTGGCTGGAAATCTAGCAGAAGGCTTTTATGAATAGGGGCAAAGCAAAGCTGCCCGACCAGCGTGATTATAAATATGCTCTTGATAGTGCCCTGGAAATAGCCTGTAACGAGCTAGCCGGACTTAAAAACATAAAAGAGCGGTGCCAGAGGAGCGGCGTTGGCTACAGTATTAAGGACGATAGAATAACTATCGTCCTTAAGCTTTTTAATAAGAGCTGCAGCGTTACACTCCCTGATATCACCATCTCTATTATAGGTGAAAGCAAACCTCCTGAAGTATTAGATAAACTGCTTATACTGCATTATCTCCTCGAGACAAGGGGAAGCCTCAATACCGGCGTGAATATATCCTTCAGGGAACTCCCCGAAGGTTCTTCATACTATCCGTCCTTCTATAAACGGGCCGTAAAGCCTTTAATAAAACACTTCGGTAATAATCCAGACAAGCTTATACCTGCTGCCATAGCATATGACGCCGAAGAGAAAGACTACGGCGATGTTTCTGTTACCATAAAAGCATTTGAACGAGTACCGATTACCATTATTCTATGGCGAGGTGATTCTGAGTTTGACGCCGAAGGCAGTATTTTATTCGATAGCTCAATCCCGGATTACCTGCCGACCGAAGATATAACCATACTCTGCCAGATGCTCGCCTATAGATTAATATCCTCTTCTAAAGCATAATCGTACCTTTAAATTCTTCTGTATATTGAAGCAGCAAGTTCCGTAGGCTATAATCTAGGTAGAGCATGTTATGAGAGATTCGTCTATTATCAGGATTTTACTGGCAGAAGACCATATCATTGTAAGAGAAGGCACCCGAGAGCTACTACAGCGCGAGCCGGATATTGAAGTAGTTGGTGAAGCCAGCGACGGCGAAGAGTCAGTCAGGCTGGCCGAAGAACTAAAGCCAGATGTGGTGATAATGGACATAGCCATGCCGAAACTAAACGGCATCGATGCTACCAAGAAGATTAAAAGCATTCTTCCCACCACAGCCGTATTAGTCCTCACTGCCTATGATACCGAGCAATACATCATGGCTCTTCTTGAAGCCGGCGCCGCCGGCTATCTACTAAAGAACGTTCGTGGCAACCAGCTGGTTGACGCCGTTCGGGCTGTTCACTCTGGTGAATCAGTACTAGAGCCCTCGGCTACACGGCAGATAATCAACCGCCTGACTTCAAAAGCAAGCAGGCAGGAAGAAGCAATGGTATCCAATCCCCTTACCGAACGTGAATATGAAATTCTTAGACTAACTGCCAGAGGCGTCAGCAACAAAGATATTGCCGATATCCTTTGTTTAAGTATCAGAACCGTCCAATCTCATTTGAGCAATATATTTAAAAAGCTAGCTGTCGGTTCACGTACCGAGGCGATACTATATGGCCTTAGGAGAGGCTGGTTAACCATAGAAGAACTTCCTTAAAGTACCGGATTTTTAAATTATGAAGCTTTTACAATCAGCAAAGCTGAAGCTTCGTCAGTTACCTAAGCTGCTGGCAAACGTCCATCTATGGATTATAGTGCTGCTTTTTCTAGGTAGCATATTTTTACATTATCCTAAGATAATACCGTATTTCCAAACAGCAGAGCCGGAATCGTTTCTTTTTCTTACCAGACACTCATTAGGCAGACTTATATTACTGATACCTATAGCTTATATCGCGCTTACCTTTGGTCTCAGGGCAGGTATATTCGGCCTTATAATAGCTTTGTGTATCATGATACCTGACTTTTTTA
>DAOUMG010000192.1:0-5996 GCA_034411935.1 Dehalococcoidaceae bacterium | reverse complement strand
AAAGAGTATCCAGAAAAAAGGAGGCATAATGAAAAAGTATTTAATTACAGTAGTACTCTGCCTGGTGCTGGTGGCTACCGCTTTCGGTGTAGCTGGCTGCGATAATGATATCCTGCCCGGTGACGGAAACGGTTCCGGCATCATCTGGAGCCAGCAGGATACCGGTATCTGGGTAAGCGGTACCGGTACGATTACCGTGGTTCCCGATGTGGCTATAATATCTCTGGGCGTCGAGGTAGAGGCAGCTACGGTGGCTATAGCCCAGGCTCAGGCGGCGGTTGATATGGATAGTGTAATAAACTCGCTCAAGGCAAATGGTGTTCTGGAAGAGGATATAAAAACCCAGCAGTATAATATATATCCCGTAAGAAGGTGGATAGACAATAAGGAAGTGCTGGTAGGTTACCGGGTTACCAATACGGTAACTGTTAAGATAAGAGATGTAGCAGATACCGGCGTCATCATTGACGAAGCCGTCAGGGCGGCCGGCGATTCCATAAGGATAAATAGCATTGGTTTTACCGTGGATGAGCCTGAAACATATTACGACGAAGCCAGGCAGAAGGCTATGGAAGATGCCAAAGATAAAGCTGAGCAACTGGCGAACCTCGGCAGCGTAACTTTGGGCAAACCGACATATATCAGTGAAGGCAGCTTCTATATACCCGTCAGATACGACAACGGCTTAAAAGAAGCGGTTGATTCCGGAACCGTACCGCCGACGCCGATAAGTCCGGGTGAGATGGAAGTAAGCCTGACAGTCCAGGTTGTCTATGCTATAAAATAAAGCCTTATATAAAATAAAGCTGGTTACTGACACGGGAGGAGCCGTTGATTTGGCTCCTCTTTCTTTATACTTTATACTACAAGTGGCTGGCGGTTGATTTGCACTCGTTAAAAGTCAGGTGCTAGAATTGCCCTATATGGACTATATGGAGCAGGCGCTATCTCTGGCAAGGCTGGCACTGGGGCAGGTAAGCCCTAACCCGGCGGTGGGGGCGTTGGTGGTTAATAATAATGAGATTGTCGGCCAGGGATATACCCAGCCTCCGGGAAGCGACCATGCCGAGGTAGTAGCCTTAAAACAAGCCGGTGAGCGAGCCAGAGGAGGCGTTATGTATGTCACCCTGGAGCCCTGCAATCATTACGGGCGGACGCCTCCTTGTATAAAAGCAATAACCGAAGCTGGTATCAAAGAGGTTCATATAGCCACCCTGGATGATAACCCGCAGGTTGCCGGCGGCGGCAGAAGAGAGCTAGAACAGGTTGGTATAAAGGTATTTATCGGTGAAAGCGAGCAAAAATCAAGGCAGTTAAACGAGGCATACTTTAAATACATAAATACAGGTATACCCTTCGTTACCGCAAAGTATGCTATGAGCCTGGACGGCAAAATCGCCACCAGGAGCGGTGATTCTAAGTGGATAAGCGGCGAAGAATCGCGCCATTTTTCACACTATATACGCTATACATCGGATGCTATCATGGTCGGCGTTAATACAGTTTTAATTGACGACCCTCATCTGACAGCCCGAATCGGTTGCGGCAGGGGCGGTATTTCAAAGAAGCAACCTTTAAGGGTGGTGCTGGATGATACCGGGCGTACTCCTTTAACTTCGCATATATTCCACGAGCCGGGGCAGACGCTACTGGTGCTGGGGCGTTCGGCTGACGAGTCGGAGAAGGAAGCATTTATCAAAACAGGCGCCAGGCTGGCGGAACTACCTTCAAAAGATGGTATGATAGATTTAACAAGACTGCTCAAATATCTGGCCAAGCTGGGGATTGTCAGCGTGCTGGTCGAGGGCGGAGGCACTTTACTCGGTTCGCTTTTTGACCAGGAGCTGGTAGACAAGGTGTTCGCCTTTGTCGCACCTGTCGTCATCGGCGGTTCGGAAGCCAGGACGCCGGTAGCCGGACTAGGTGTGGATAAGGTAGCCTCCGCCGTTAAGCTGAACAGGGTAAGTGTTACCACCTTCGGGCAGGATGTGATGATATCCGGCTATGTGGTAAAGGAGTAATCGTGTTTTCAGGAATTATAGAAGAAAAGGGCAGGGTTATATCGCCCGTTATTTCAGGAAGTATTAAAATAAAGGCGGACAAGGTATTGCAAGGGACTAAAATTGGCGATAGCATCGGCGTTAATGGTGTTTGCCTTACTGTAAACTCTATGGGTAACGGATACTTTGCAACAGATGTAATGCCCGAGACTTTAAAAAGAACCAATTTAGGCTCGTTAGCCAGCGGCGACGAGGTTAACCTGGAGCGTGCCCTTGAATACGGCGGACGCATCGGCGGGCACCTGGTTCAGGGGCATATTGACGATACGGGAAGGGTATTAAGCATAAGGCGGGAAACGGGAGCTACGGTGATGACATTTGAAGCACCGGCTGCTATTATGTGCTATATAGTAGAAAAAGGTTTCGTGGCCGTTGACGGAGTAAGCCTTACGGTGAACTCGGCAAAAGGCAACGGGTTTTCAGTTTCACTGGTTGCCTTTACTCTGGGAAATACCAGGCTAGGAAGCTTGAGAAATGGCGATACGGTTAACATTGAGGTGGATATAATAGCTAAATATGTAGAGAAGCTCAAGCGGGGAGCCGGTTCCGGCATATCCGAAGAACTATTAAAAGAGCATGGTTTTTAGGAGCTACAGATAAATGGTACTGGCTAAAATTACCGAGGCAATAGAAGATATCAAAGCGGGCAGGTTCGTTATCGTGGTGGATGATGAAGACAGGGAGAACGAGGGCGACCTGGTGATGGCTGCTGAAAAGGTGGATGATAAAGCTATCAATTTTATGGCAAAACATGCCCGCGGGCTTATCTGTATAGCTATGACAGGTAAAAGGCTAGATGAGCTTAATATACCGATGATGGTTCAGGATAATACCGCCAAGTACGGCACCGCTTTCACGGTAACGGTTGAAGCTAAGCATAAGGTTAGCACCGGTATCTCGGCAGCCGATAGGGCGGAGACGGTTAAAACGCTGGTAAATCCAGACACCAGGCCGGAAGACCTGGCTCGGCCGGGACATACGCTTCCCTTGAAAGCCAGGGACGGAGGTGTGCTGGTAAGGGCGGGTCAGACAGAGGCGGCGGTTGATCTTGCCAGGCTGGCCGGGCTCTATCCGGCCGGAGTTATCTGTGAGATTATGAATGACGATGGCACCATGGCTAGGTTGCCTGAATTAAAAGTTATTGCGGACAGGTTCGGAATAAAAATAATCGCTGTGGCTGATCTGATTGCCTATCGCAGGCGTACCGAAAAACTGGTTAGCCGTGTCGCTGAAGCCGAAATGCCCACCAAGTTCGGTGCCTTTAAAGCGATAGCTTACAAGAGCGATATTGACCCCGATGAGCACCTGGCGCTGGTGATGGGAGATATATCCAGCAAGGAGCCTGTGCTGGTAAGGGTTCATAGCGAATGTCTCACAGGCGATGTTTTCGGCAGTATGCGCTGTGACTGCGGGGAGCAGATGGCGCTGGCAATGGAGATGATAGCCAGAGAGGGTAGAGGGGTACTACTATATATGAGACAGGAAGGCAGGGGTATCGGTTTCCATAACAAAATGCGTGCCTATGCCCTCCAGGATAAAGGGCTGGATACGGTAGAAGCAAACTTGAGCCTGGGTTTCGCACCCGACCTGCGTGATTATGGAATAGGCGCCCAGATACTGGCCGACCTGGGCTTACATAATGTACGCCTTTTAACTAATAATCCCAAGAAAGTGGTGGGGCTAGAAGGTTACGGACTAAAAGTTACCGAGACGGTACCAATCGTGGTTAATCCCAACCCCCATAACCGAAATTATCTTGATGTAAAAAAGAAAAAAATGGGCCACGCCTTGTAAGTAAGGGTAGTGGCCGGTAGAAAAGATAAAAGGAGATTCAAATGGTCAAGAATTATGAAGGTATGCTCACGGGTGAGGGGCTGAAGTTCGGGCTGGTGGTATCACGCTTTAACGAACTAATAAGTAGAAAGCTGCTTGACGGTGCCATGGATGCTTTGAGGCGCCAGGGTGTTAAGGAAGAGGATATAGAAATCGCCTGGGTACCCGGTGCTTATGAGATACCGCTGGTAGCGTTAAAAATGGCCGAGGCCAATAAGTATGAAGCAATTATCTGCCTCGGTGCTATCCTACGTGGGGCTACGCCACATTTTGAATATGTAGCTACGGTGGCCAACAAGGGAATCGCCAAGGTAGCTTTAAAGACGGGGATTCCCGTAATAAATGGCATCGTTACCGCCGATAACCTGGAGCAGGCTATAGAGCGTGCCGGTACCAAGAGGGGCAATAAGGGATTTGACGCCGCTTTAAGTGCCATCGAAATGGCTAACCTGATGCGCAAGATGGGCTAGTAGTAAAGTAACGTTAAGTTACTTTGTAAACGTGGTCGCCTATACGTACCCTTTCGGGTACCTTGATACCGATGGAATCACCCGCCTTGGCTTCGGAGACATTGGCGTTATTAATCTGCATAGATTCAATCGCCAGTTCAATGTCGGTAGTATGGCCCTGGATATGAATGGTATCGCCTACCTTAAGTTTTCCGTTAAGTTCAATGCCGGCGACGACCGGATGGGCAAAAAAGTCGGAAACCTTGCCTATTTCTGCTTCGGGCATCTTAAGTAGTCTCCTTTCATCCCTATTTCTGGCTAGTATACGCCCCGACAATCTCTAAATCAATAGACTATTAACTAATAACATATTTGTTTTTGGCTATTGAACCTTTGACATAGTTCCTCTGGTTACCTATAATGAATTCTGCTATTTTTTAAGGAGAGAGCCTTGGCTGCTCAAGATAAAACAAACACAAGACAACAGGAGTTGAAACAGGAGCTTGAAAGCTTGAACAAGCGCCTTGATATGCTCGACCAGCGTCTGGATAATATAGACTCGGTAGTTTCGGCAGTAGTTGAGCGCGTAATGAGTCAGCCATTAACTATAGGTTTTACTTGCCCCAAATGTGGTAAAAATTCCGAAATAGCCATCATCGGTGGCTATAAACCCGGCGTTAAAAAGGGATAATCCCTTTGATTACCTTCCGTTTTTAATTCAGATATAGGTTGTATGAGGAGGATTTATGCAGATAGTAACTACTGTAGATAGAATGAAGTATGATATCTTTCGCTGGCGATGCGAACTCAGTGTCCCGTGGAAGATTACGCTGGCGATAGCATTTGCTGTTCTTACAGGGCTAGCCGCACAACTCAGGTTTTACCTGCCGTTTAGTCCGGTGCCTATAACCGGACAAACCTTTGCCGTGCTGCTAACAGGCGTGATGCTAGGAAGGTGGTGGGGTGGTGCAAGCATGGCTATATACGCTTCAATGGGATTTGCCGGGGTGCCCTGGTTCAACGGAATGACCAGCGGCGTTACCGCAACCGGAGGTTATATAATCGGCTTTATCATGGCGGCTTTATTTATAGGACACCTAACGGATAAATACATCCGCTCAAGAAAAATGGTGAATATGCTGGGTCTTATGCTTATTGCTAATCTTGGCCTGATATATATTCCGGGGCTCATCTGGCTGGGATTCTGGATGAATACGGTTTCCGTCGAGCCTGTAAGTATAGCTGCTTTACTGGCGATGGGAGCCACACCCTTTATTATCGGTGATGTGGTTAAGGCGATACTGGCGGCGGTTACCGCCCGTGCGATAACACCGGGGAGGGCATATAACGGCGAACTTGATGCCGGGAAATAACCAGCCAGCGTTTGACTAAAATCAGACCTATTTATATATTGACGCCTTATAGGATAAGGTAATAAAATCATACTTAAGGGCGGTTAGCTCAGCTGGTTAGAGCGCTGCGTTGACATCGCAGAGGTCAGTGGTTCAAATCCTCTACCGCCCACCATTTAAGACAGATTACGAACCATTCACCTTACTGGCTATTATATTTGAGCAGTTCTATGACTCAGTAGACTTATCCACTCTGGCTGTCTTACGTATTGAGGCAACTACCGATATCGCTAAAGCGAGAG
>DAOUMG010000191.1:0-3156 GCA_034411935.1 Dehalococcoidaceae bacterium | reverse complement strand
ATACCGGGAACATACTTGTAGTAGCCTGGGGAAGGTGTGAAAACTGCGTCTATATTGCTCTCAAACGAGTAGAGAGACGATAAATGGTTAGCAGGTAGTAACAGGGGATTTAAAGATGAGTGAATTGATAGGAATGGATATTTAAGTACCATAGACACATAAACATTATACTTGGTGGTATAAAATAATTATGAATGTGAATAAACCTGGTGTACCAAAGGCATCTCAAGAGATAATTCAGCCAATCGGTATCAGCTGGTTTCTGCCACGGTTTAGTATAGGCGTCAAATTCGTCAGCTTCGTGGTGCTGGCAGCTCTTCTGGCCGGCGCAATCGGGAATTTCGCAGCAATCAATATAAGCCGTGATTCAATACGTGAAGAAGTTCTCCTTACAAATTTAAACCAAGCTAACATAGTCGCTGAATTTACATCTAAGTATATTGTTACAGTTCAGAAAAATATACGAGTATTTGCTGAGCGACCGGATGTTCGTCAGGCAGCAATCAGCAGCACACCGGGGCAACTACAACCAGCTCTCTCAGAGTTCGTACAGACTCAGGCACCATTAGAAACCTCAGGCCTGTATGACATTAACGGAATACAATTCGTTCATAGTGCAATAAACATGTCTACTCTTGGTCAATCATTTGCCGACCGTGAATGGTTTCAGCAAGCAATTGCAACGGGCCAGCCATACCAGAGTAGTCCGGTAATATCAAGGGGTACCGGCAACGCTATCGTAGTCTATTCTTTACCTATATATGACGAACAGGATCAGATTTGCGGCGTGTTCGCTAATGGTATATCTTTGAGTGTACTGTCTGATACTATCGTGAATATCGATTATGGCCCTGCCACTTATGTTTCTATTATAGATATTCGCAACGGCGGTATCATTATAGCAGACACCGACCCACAGCTTATCGTGACACCAATATTGAACCCGGATGAAGCAACACGCCTCTTGTTAGCCGGTGAAAGTGGATCTACAGAAGCTATAAAAACCGACGGAGAATCATATTTAATAGGGTTTGCACAGGTGCCCGCATTGCCATGGGGTATTATAGTCAGCACATCAGGTAAAGAGGCCTTATCGGTAGTTAATACTTTAGTACAGAATGCATTTCTTTTAACTGGTCTTGTCATACTATCTACGGCTATTGTGGGTGCAATACTGGTGCTTGGAATAACCCGGCCGCTACGTAATCTAGTTACAGCTACCGAGATAATCGGCCATGGCAATCTTGACTACAAAATTAGCGTAAAAGGAAAAGACGAAGTAGGCGACCTGGCTCGTTCAATTTCCCGTATGACAGCGGAACTTAAAACAACACTTGTTTCACGGGATAAACTGGCCGACGAAATAACCGAGCGTAAACGAATTGAGGAACAACTTAAATCTATCACAACCCATCAGGACACCATTCTGGAAGCAACTCCCGATATAATCATGGAAGTAGATAATAACAAGGTCTATACCTGGGCGAATAAAGAGGGTAAGAATTTCTTTGGTTATGACGTCATCGGGAAGGAGGCCGCAAGCTTTTTCCTGGGAGAACAGGAGACTTATCAGTTGGTGCAACCCGTTTTCAACGGGCATGAGCAGACAGTCTATGTTGAAAGCTGGCAGCGGCGTAAAGACGGACAGAAGCGTCTGCTTGCCTGGTGGTGCCGTTCGTTGAAGGATGCTGAGGGCAAATTGATTGGGGCTCTTTCAGCTGCCCAGGACATCACCGAACAGAAACAAGCCGCAGAAAAGCTGGCATACTCTGAATCCAGATACCGGCGTCTCTTTGAAACGGCTCAGGATGCTATCTTGATTCTCGATGGTGAGAATGGGCTAATTACCGATGCTAACCCGTTTATCAAAGACCTGCTGGGATTTTCCCATGAGGAACTGCTGGGGAAGAATCTCTGGGAGATTGGCGAGCTAAAAGATACACTGGCCGGCAAGCTCTCATATAAGAAGTTACATAAGGATGGCTATGTACGTTATGAGCATTTACCGCTTATCGCTAAAGATGGACGAAAAGTGGATGTAGAGGTTGTAGCTAATGCATATAATGTGGAAAACAAGAGAGTAATCCAGTGTAATATCCGCGACGTTACCGAGCGCAAACGGGCAGAGGACAAAATACTGGAGAGTAATAGAAGGTTTGAAGATATAGCGAATAATGCTTTGGAGTGGATATGGGAGGTCGACACTAGCGGGAAATATACCTATGCGAGTTCTGTGGTAGAAAGGATATTGGGATATAAGCCAGAGGAAATTGTTGGGAAATACTATTATGACCTGTTTCACCCGGATGACCGTGAAGAGTTGAAAAAGATGGTGTTTATAGCATTCGCTCAAAAGCAGCCTTTCCACCAATTAGTTAATCGGAATATCCACAAGAGCAGCAAAATAGTCTGGCTCTCGACAAGTGGAATTCCCGTACTTGATGACAAAGGAAACCTTCTGGGATATAGAGGAGTGGATATAGATATCACCGAAAGGAAAAGGGCAGATGAAGAGCTTATTCAATCCGCCCAAGAATGGCGCACCACCTTTGATTCCATCTCAGATATGGTCTCAATCCAGGACAAAGATTTCAAGATACTGCGCGTCAATGCAGCCTACTCCAGGGCATTAGGGATACCTGAAAAAGATATCATCGGCAAAACCTGTTTTGAAATCGCTCATGGCACTAAGAAACCCGTGCTTAATTGTCCTCATCAGATAACAATGCGAACCGGAAAACCGGCCAGCTTTGAACTGCATAACTCCAACAAGGATACCTATTCCGAAATATCAACTTATCCCTTATTTGGCGAACAGGGCAAAGTTACAGGAACTGTCCATATCGTTCATGATATCACCGAGCGCAAATGGGAAGAAAAGGAAAAACAACAACTTCGCGATAAAGCCGAAATCTCCAGCCGCCTAGCTACGATAGGCGAGATGGCTGCCGGCATCGCCCACGAAATCAACAATCCCTTAACCAGTGTTATCGGCTTTTCCGAACTGCTGATGAATATAGATTTACCTTCTAATGTTAAGGAAGAACTCAAGATAATCAACGACAGCAGCCAGCGGGTCAAGGAAATCGTCAAGCGCATGCTTACCTTCGCCCGGCAGACCTTACCGGTAAAGACCAGAGTCAATATCCATGAACT
>DAOUMG010000190.1:0-2344 GCA_034411935.1 Dehalococcoidaceae bacterium | reverse complement strand
TGACCAATGACGATCCTATCATGACAGGAAAGATAGCTTTAGCTCATCTCAACGAGTTTCCAGACTATTATACTCGGCTAGATAAAATGGAAAAGGAAGCTGAAGGAAAGCTCTAAATACTAAGTGGCAGCGGGTGGATTCGAACCAACGACCTCTGGATTAAGAAACCAGAAATGCTACATAGGAAAATAAATGCAGCCATGGTAAATTCTCTATTGAAAACAGCTCAGTATTAACATATTATTCAATTTATAAATAGTCGATAAGGAGACCAAATGAAAAGAGTACAAGATACTAAGACAATCAAGCAAATGCTCAAGAGTGGTGAGATAACCTTCCATGACCCACAAAGCGGTTTTAAACATACCTTGTGTGCAGTCTGTCCCACCGATGGCAATGATTGCTCAATTGCTAGCTTTGAGAAAGAAGGCGGTGATTCGACCCAGATATTTCAAGTGCGCTTCGATTGCCCGATATGCAGTAAACAGTTTACTGTTGAACCCGAAGGAATGTATCTATTGTGACAATCCAGCTCGAGTCACCGATATTCAGACTACTCTAAATCCAAATCTGCAACTTCTACATATAATTATATACACTATACGCTGTAAATACGCGTACACGTATTGTAGTGCATCCAGTATCTAGCATACATTGCTTACTGCAGCTAGCCTATTCCTCTTCACAAATACAAGGCACAGATACCCATTGACAACACCCCAATCGGGGAGTAAGATCGTACTTAAGTATTAGAACCCTAGACCTATATTGTAAAAAGGAGGTAAATACATTGGCTAAACTAAGCGGTAAAGTGGCACTTATTACGGGATCCGGCTCGGGTATCGGCCGAGCTACAGCTATACTTTTTGCCAAAGAAGGCGCTAAAGTAGCAGTTGTTGATTATGTTGTTGAGGGCGGTGAAAAAACGGTTGAAATGATTAAAAAAGGTGGTGGTGAGGCTATTTTCGTGAAAGCTGATGTTTCTAAATCGGCAGATGTCCAAAACGCAATTGCTGCTACCGTGGCTAAGTATGGAAAATTAGATGTTCTCTATAACAATGCTGGAATTGAGGGAGCTTTAGCGCCAATAGCTGACTCAACTGAAGAGAACTTTGATAAGGTTATCAGTATAAACCTAAGAGGTGTCTTCCTGGGGATGAAATATGGAATTATCCAAATGTTGAAGCAGGGCGGCGGAGTCATTATTAGTACGGCATCCGTGGCCGGATTGGTTGGTGCTCCAAATATGACAGCCTATAGTGCCAGTAAAGGTGGTATTGTACAACTAACCAAGACAGCTGCCCTTGAATACGCCACTCAGAATATTAGAATTAACTGTATATGCCCTGGAGCTATCTGGACGCCTATGCTGGAACGGTTCACGGGTGGTAATGAAGAAGCTAGGAAACAGATGGAAGCCTCAGAGCCAGTTGGCCGTATAGGTAAACCGGAGGAAATCGCCCAGGCAGCATTATTCTTGGCATCCGATGATGCTAGCTTTGTAACTGGAGTACCCCTCCCCGTTGATGGTGGTATTATAGCTCAGTAGTATAGAATAGTTACAATCGTTCACATTTGAAGGGGGCTTTTACCAGCCCCCTTCCTCTTTCTTAACCTATATCTAAACCAAGTGTTCCTAACATAAATTAAAAAACAAACCATTCAGGCACGACTATACTAAATCCAAATCTGTAACTTCTATATATAATTATATATACTATACGCTGCAAATACGTGTACACGTATTCTAGCGCAACTAACAACTACTGCGTTATTGTAGTAAGGTAAAACTTAACAGATTGGTCTTCCATCTTTCTATATAACTTCAGGCTCTCCTCGAACTTCACACTCCTCGTATATCTCAACACCATATCCAGGCTCTCCCAACCACCAAGCCTCATGATATGCTCAACATCCAATCCAGCTCTATGTAGATTAGAAGCGAAGGTCCTCCTGAATGTATGGGGATTACAGGGTAACCCGGTCCTTTCCTCCAGCCGATAAAGCATGATCTGAATACCTCTGCGCTCCAACCCCCAAATATTATTGCTAACCCGATTAACCTTATTAACCCTAAGCACCTGCTTAAGTAAATCAGCACTCCTTTTCGTAAAAGGTGCTTTTCTCTGCTTACCGCCTTTACCCCAGATGATAACCGTATTGCTATCCCAATCAATATGGCATTCCTTGATGTTAAGGAGCTCGTTTAGCCTTATCCCACTATCCGCAAACAGGCTGATGATGCACCTATCCCTGACGTTGTCTGCCTCAGATATAAGGTGTTCAACCTGTTCATTAGTCAAGCTGGGCAGTATTATCTTGGTCATCTTCGGCGGATCAACTT
>DAOUMG010000189.1:0-3646 GCA_034411935.1 Dehalococcoidaceae bacterium | reverse complement strand
CTGGAGCTGGTGGATTTAAAAAAAGCGCCGAAGCGTAAGGTAGGCGGTTACTCGCGGGGGATGAGGCAGCGGCTGGGGATAGCCCAGGCGCTTATAAACCGCCCGAAAGTACTGTTTATGGACGAGCCTACCTCGGCGCTTGACCCGGTCGGACGGAGAGACGTGCTGGAGCTGGTAGAAAGGCTGGGCAAAGAAACTACAATCTTTATGTCAAGTCATATCCTTTCCGATGTGGAGCGCGTCTGCGATACAATCGGCATCATAGATAAAGGGGAAATGATAACTATCTCCAGCGTGGAAGAGCTCAGAAAAAAGTATGCCCGCTCCGCCTTCGAGATAGAGCTTGAGGGTGATGCCTCCGCCCTGCTAGGCAAGCTCAACTCGCTGGGCTGGGTGACGGAGGCGAGGCAGGAGAAGGTTAACGGCTTGCCCGTTATCCGCCTGCTCACCGCCGATATCGGGCGGGCAAAGGAAGAACTGCCGAAAATAATAGCTCGAAGCGGTTTGGTACTCATCCGCTACGAACTCACTATGCCCAGCCTGGAAGACATCTTCGTGGAGCTGGTGGAAGGCGAGGGCGGCAGATGAGGGGTTTCAAGGCGCTCTTAAAAAAGGAGCTTTGGGAACAGCTTAAAACCTACAAACTCTATATTATAGGCGGCGTCTTTTTGTTCTTCGGCTTCTCCACCCCGCTGATGCTTAAGTACCTGCCGGAGATAATGGAGCTCGCCGGCGAGGATATCATCGTTGAATTCCCGCCGCCGACGGCGGTACAGGCGCTGGCCGAGTACTCCGGAACTATTGTTCAGGTAGGCATCCTGATAGCCGTGCTGCTGGCTATGGGCGCCATCGCCCAGGAGAGGTCGAAAGGAACAGCCATGATGACTTTAAGCAAGCCGGTCGGCCGCGGCGCCTTCGTTACCTCCAAGCTCGCTGCCCTGAGCGCCAGCTTCATAGTCGCTCTCGTAGCCGGCTCTACAGCCTGCTATCTATATACGGTTATGCTGATAGAAGATATTAGCGTCGCCGGTTTTCTGGGGCAGAACCTTTTAATGATACTCTTTTTTATCTTCTGTATTTCGGTAACGCTATTTTTCTCCAGCCTCTTTAAAAATCAACTGGCCGCCGGCGGCATCGCCCTGGCGGTATTAATCGGACAGGCGGTAGCCACGCAGCTGCCCTGGGTGGGTGATTTTATCCCCGGACAGCTAACCAGCTGGGGTACGCATCTTGTCTCCGGCGGTGCCGAGAGCGCCTGGGGGGCGGTAGCCGTTAGCGTGGTGCTGATTGTGTTGTGCCTCTACTTCGCCCAGCGGAACATGAGGCGCCGCGAGATATAGCCTCTAATTAAGGGATACAGCTGATAGAATATAAACCTCTCCGCACTGGCCATATTGTATTGACAACACCATGGTTGGGGAGTAGATTAGCGCTAAAATCATGCGGTGCTTGCAGTAAACTAAATGATGAAAAACAGGCAGAAAAATGTTTATCGGCGCTTATAAAAAAGAATCCGTTAACAGCACTAACCTCTTTCATATTTCAGCGTTATAAAGGTAAGGAAATATAAAAGAGGTGGTAAAAATGAAGAAATACTTAGTTTTAGTGGTAGCGTTTATGCTTGTTATGGCAATTCCTTTGTCAGGATGCGCTACTACAGAGGTCAAGGCTTATAGCGACTCGAACCAAACAATAGACATCAAAACCAGTAAGGAATTTGTTATCCTCATTGCCCTTGAATCCAACATTACTACTGGCTACAGCTGGCAAGCTAGTTTCGACAGCACTGCCCTTGAGCTCGTTGAGCAAACCTACGAACTAGGAGAGTATGCCAAAGAGGGGATGCTTGGCGCTGGGGGCACAGAGCTATACCGCTTCAAGGCGTTAAAGAGCGGTACCTTTCAGATAACCTTTGAATACCAGCGTCCCTGGGAGGATGAGTCCATAGACCAGAAGACCTTTACCATAGATGTAAGTTAGCTAAGTTTTAAAGGTTTAGGCATATGTTGAAAGGGCTTTGTATAATCAAGGCCCTTTCTATTTTTAACCCTGTATCTGTAACCTAAACTAAAGACCCACATTGACAACACCCCGGTCGGGGAGTAAATTTGCCGTATAACTAAATATTAGCCCAGGTGGGAGGAAGAGGCGAAGATTATTAGGGTGCTGTTTCGTTTAATTCAAGTGTAACCAGTGCTATATTATTGTTACCTTGACTTTATGGATGGTATATTTTTAGGTGTAAGTAACGAGGCAGATTCCCTTAATAGTAATTCAAGGTTATGGTGAGGAGGTAGATTAATGGCTGTTGAAAAAGTAGGCGAGAAATACAGATGCAATATATGTGGTAATGAGGTTGTGGTGACTAAAGTAGGTGGTGGTACGCTAGTATGCTGTGGTCAAGATATGGAGAGACTTGAGCTAAGAACTCCAGAAGTGATTGTTCTACCGGAAGTAGAGGGTTAGCGGAGTAAGATAGAGCTCATAGTCATAACGTCTTCTTTAACCACCCACGCTGCCAAGTCGGGGGTAGATTAACCAGAATATATTATTCTGTTTAAGGCAAGTAGAACGATAGAAAGAATATCTCGGTATACTCCAATCGCTTTCAACCAATCAAGATAACCCTGTTTTAGCTCTTTTTAGTACCTTGATAAACAGCGGGGGCAACAGCGGAACTGGCTATAAAAGTGGTGCCCCCAACGGAATTCGAATCCGTGTTGCCGGCTTGAAAGGCCAGTGTCCTAGGCCACTAGACGATGGGGGCACTAACAGCAAAGTATAGCAAATATAATTCAACCCGACAATGCGGTGTTTTATTTTTTAAGCTATGCTAAAATAGCCCGATGTCTGAGACTGAAGAAAAAAGTAATCCAACTCCGCAAAAGCAAAAAAAAGACTGGCTAAAAGGTAGGCTGGTTCCCGTTCTTTCCCTTTGTTTTATCGTCGCCATAGTAATCGGCGTTTTTTATTTTTACAAGGAGTACCCCGATAAGGTAGATGCCCTTGCGGAGTATGGTTATCTTGGTGCATTTCTAATAAGCATCCTGCTTAATGCCACCGTCGTCCTGCCGGCGGGCAACTTTCTGGTGCTGGCGGCGCTGGGGGCTACCATGCCGGCGCCTACTTTAGTCGGGCTGGCAGGCGGGCTGGGGGCGGCTATCGGCGAGTCCACCGGCTATCTGGCGGGCTTGAGCGGGCGGGCGCTGGTTCAGCGCCAAAAGCTCTACCAAAGATTAGAGCATTGGGTGAAGAAGTGGGGGATGCTAACCATTTTCGGCCTGTCTATGGCGCCGCTCTTTTTCGACCTGGCAGGTATCGCCGCCGGGGTACTGCGCTTCCCCTACTGGAAGTTCTTTATCGCCTGCTGGCTGGGCAGGACGGTTCTCTATATATTAATCGCCTGGGCAGGCGCTCTCGGCTGGGACGCCCTGCTTGATTTTCTGGGCTAGCTATTTACAGGCTTTATTTTAAGCACCAGCAGCGCACCCAGGAAAAAGTAGACAAAACAGGCGATGAGCATCACTTGGTAACCGAGCCCTAGCTCCACTTTCTCGAAGAAATCTATCACCGGGCCGATAAGGCGCGCCAGGGCGGCACCGCCGGCGGTAGCCATATTGGCTATCCCCAGGTAGCGGGCTTCCTC
>DAOUMG010000188.1:0-11421 GCA_034411935.1 Dehalococcoidaceae bacterium | reverse complement strand
TGCGCCTAAAGTTATCAAGTTCCTGCGTTTTTATGCGGCGCTCTATATCAAGCTTTAGGATATCGTCAATGGGTGCTTCCGTATGGCGGTTGGCAATAGCCTGTTTAACGAGTTCAGTGTTTTCTCTTATAAACTTAAGGTCAAGCATAACTAGTTGATATCTTACTCCTTTTCCTTAAGCTGCGGGAAGAGTATAACCTCTCTGATTGACTGGCGGTTAGTGAGTAGCATGACCAGGCGGTCTATACCGACGCCCAGACCGCCGGTAGGTGGCATGCCATATTCCAGTGCCGTTAGAAAATCCTCGTCTATAACCTCTTCCTCATCGTTTATAACTTTCTTACGGCTCTTGAGTTGTTTTTCAAAGCGTTTTCTCTGCTCCACCGGGTCGTTAAGCTCGCTAAAAGCGTTGGCTATCTCCATACCGCCGGCGTAAGCTTCGAAACGCTCTACGATGTTTTTATCATCGGGTTTTGCCTTGGCAAGGGGCGACATATCAATCGGGTAGTCTATGAGAAAAGTAGGCTGAATTAACTTTGGTTCAACAAAGGTTGATAGCAGGTCGTCTATCAGCCTGCCCCTGTCCCTTGCGGGGTCGAATTCAATATCAAGGCGTTTCATCTCCGCCTGTAGAGATTCAGTATCTGGAAAATCGTTGAAATCTATACCGCTTTTCTCTTTTATAATATCTCTTAAAGATATTACTGGCCAGGGCGGCTGGAAATTGATTGTTTCATCGCCGTACTTGATTTCATAACTGCCGTTAAGCTCTCTAACGATGCCGGAAACCATCTCTTCAAGCATTTTCATGACATCGTTATAATCGGCATAGGCGGTATAGCATTCCAGCATTGTGAACTCAGGATTATGCTTGGTGGAAAGACCTTCATTGCGGAAAACCCTGCCTATCTCATAGACCTTATCATAGCCGCCGATAATAAGCCTCTTAAGGTGAAGTTCCAGGGCTATGCGAAGGTATGAATCCTGGTCAAGCGAGTGTTGGTGGGTAATAAAAGGCCGAGCCAGCGCGCCGCCTGCCTGAGGCTGGAGCATGGGCGTTTCTACTTCAAGAAAGCCCTTGCTGTTCAAGTAATTCCTGAGGGAGGTGATTATGCGGCTGCGTGCGGTAAAGGTATCCCTGACCTCTGGGTTGCTTATAAGGTCAAGGTAGCGCTGGCGGAAGCGGGTATCCACATCCTGTAGCCCGTGCCACTTTTCAGGCAGGGATTTAAGAGATTTGGCTAAAAGAGTAAGTTCTGAAGCATCTATGGAAGGTTCTCCCTTTTTCGTGCGGAGTAGTCTTCCCTTGACACCGTAGAAATCCCCGATATCAAGATCTTTAAATAGTCTTAAACTAGCTTCGTCAAGGTGTCCATGGTGACAGTAGACCTGTATCTTGCCCGAGCCGTCGCGAAGGTCAATAAAAGAAATCTTACCCATCTGGCGGTTGGCGGTGATACGCCCGGCGACGGATACTTCGGGTGATTGTTCATCACCTTTAGATTCGCAATCTTTTAATAGAGAAATAGCTTCAAGAGTGGTATGGCTGCGGTGGTAGCGGTGGGGGTAAGGCTCTACGCCATTTGCTTTGAGTTCTTCTATCTCGGTAATTCTTTGTCTGGTAATACGGTCAAGCCTTGATGTCATCTGTCTCCTAATCTATTTCGGGCAGTTAAAGTATTATAGGCAATATAGCTACTATAGTAAAGACGCCTGATTTTGTTTACTTAAGCTCTTCAAAGTTTCCAGCCAGGCGGCTGATTTTATATCCCTTTCCAGCAGGTATCTCAGGTAGCCTGATAGTATGAGGTTGAGTTCCTGGTATGCGGCTGGCTTTAGCTGAAAACTACCGAGAGCGGGAAAATCGTTATCCTGGAGAAAGTTAAATGCTTCCAGACAGCCGAAGGAAAGGCAATAACCGTAGGAGCGGCCGGCGCTACAGCTTGGGCAGAGTACACCACCCTCAGCCGAACTGAAAGTGTTATTATTCCCGGTAAGCTGCTTATTACAGCAGACGCATTGCCTTAGTTGCGGCCTGTAGCCGAAAGCACCGAGCAGCTGTATTTCAAAGTAGCGGCGCAAAAGTTCGTTGTTAGTATTACTACCCAGCTGTTTAAGGGTATCTAAAAACAGGTTGAATACGATCTGATTCTCGGCGTTTTCGGCAGCAAACAGGTTGACCAGCTCGCTGAAATAAAGCGCATGGGAAAGAAGAATAAGGTCGCCCTTGATTTCAAGGAAGCTATTGATAGCCTGGCTGCCTATTATTGTATCTATGTTCCTGCCTCTGGCAAGAGTAACCCGGCTGTGGGTTATTAGTTCAAGATGCCCCGATAGCTTGCTCTTGGTCTTGCGGACGCCCCTGGCTACAGCTTGAATCTTGCCCAGATGGGGAGTGAGTAGAGTGAGGATACGCCCTGCCTCACCCAACTTGGTTTTCTTTATGATTATGGCTTCCGTCTGGTAACTACGCGGTCTGGTCATCGGTTTATATACTTATGAACTAAGCGGCTGCTCTTCGTCTGAATCCTATGTAAAATATTTATAGATATCGGAATCATAATCCCTGGAACTAAAAAGCGAAGAAAGGCTTTTCATTGATAAAACATCCTATAATTTTAAGCTTCTAAGGTTTTAGCTCCTGGCGGCCTTCAAGGGCACGGCTCAAGGTAACATCGTCGGCATATTCAATCTCGGTGCCGAAGGGAAGTCCGCGTGCCAGGCGGGTAATGCGGATACCAAGCGGCGTGATAAGGCGTTGAAGATACATGGCGGTAGTTTCGCCCTCGACGGTGGGATTGGTGGCTAAAATTACCTCATCTACCGAGCCGTCTTTAAGCCTTTTTATCAGTTCGTTAACCTTGATATCATCGGTGCCGATACCCTCGGTGGGTGAGATAGCACCGTGTAGAACATGGTAGAGACCTTTATAAACGCCGACATGTTCCAGTGCTAAAATATCCTGGGGCTGTTCTACGATGCATATCTTTTCTTTTAACCTATCATTGCTGCGGCATATGTGGCAAGTTTCAGAATCAGCTATGTTAAAACACCTGGCACACAGGCGAGTCTTTTGTTTGAGGGAAAGGATGGCCTGCCCCAGATTGTTTGTCTGCTCTTCGGGAGCGCGAAGAAGGTAGTAAGCCAGCCTCTGGGCGCTCTTGGGACCGATACCGGGCAGACTTGATAAAACTTCTATTAGTTTACCTACCGTATCGGTTGTTGAATAGTTATGATTCATTTATAGGCCTGACATCCTAGGTTAAACCTGGTAAATTGATACCACCGGTTAGCTCTTTCATTTTTTTAGCTGACATCTGCTGGGATTTATCAAGGGCATCGGTAACAGTTTTAAGTATCATTATTTCAAGTTTCCTGGCATTATTCGGATCTATGACGGCGGGGTTGATTTTGATCGAGAGAACCCTCTGCTGGCCGTTGACGCTAACCTGGATATTGCCGTCATCCGAGCTTACTTCAAAGATAGTCTTAGCCAGTTCCTTCTGGAGCTTGCCCATTTTAGATTTAAGTTCCATCGCCTGTTTTACCAGTGAAAAATCCATTATTCCTCCGTATCTATAATCTTTGCCCCCATTTTTTGGGCTTCTTTTACAAGGTGGTTATTTTCCTGTTCGTAAACACAGCTTACCCGGCAGCTGGAGCCTAAGAAACAGCTGATAATATCGGCGGCTACCCTTTTGTTTTCCGGTTCGTCTATTTTATCTTTATGGTATGAGTACTTGAAAGAAAGGGTTACCATATCATTTTCAAAAGAAACCGGTCTGACACCGGCGCTTCTTAAAATAGCCAGAGCAGCTGTTTTACGCGTATTGGCCGGCGCCTTCTCTATGATATCATTCCAGTTATTAATAAGAAAATCCAGTTTATCACCGGCTATGACAGGTGGTACGGTGGGTATGTCGGGTATATCGGATGTGTTTATTATTTCTATATTAGAAGTTTCTGGTTGTTGAACTGAGGACTTCTTTTTTTGTTCAACCGGAGGGGTCACCTCTTTAGCTTTTCTGGTTATTGATTTATCGTTTTTAATAATCGTATTGGTAGTAACTGCCTGGGAGTCTGCCTTTTCAGTTTCGGCTAGGCTTAAGTCTATCAGGGCTAGTTCCATGCCGAGGGTGGGATTATTGGATGAACTAAAATCAAGCTGGCTGAAAGACCTTATCGCTTTTAAAATACGGCTTAAAGAAGAGCGGGAAGCAACTTCTTTAAGGATGACAATCTCTTCGGATGTGATGTCCAAGCCATCGTCGGAGCCAGCTTTGGCTAAGAGAAGCTGTCTAAAGTAATCAACAAGTTCACGGTTGAACTGCTTGAGGTCAATTCCGTCATCGCTTACCGAGTTAATCAGCTTGATACCCGCATTAGCATCGCTGCTTAATATGGCTAAAGCCAGTTCCTGGGAGCGCTTATCTCCTATAATACCCAGGGTGTCTTTTGCCTGCCTGAGGCTGACTTCGCTACCGTGACAGGTAGTCAGTTGCTCAAGCAGGTTTTCGGCGTCCCTGAGGCTGCCGGTAGACTTTCTGGCAATAAGCTTGAGAGCTTCAGAGGCTACTTTAATACCTTCACTTAAGCAGATATCGGTTAATTTATTAATAATATCTTCCTGTGAGACGCGATGGAAATCGTAGCGCTGGCAACGGGAAATAACTGTGGATAGAACCTTATGGATTTCAGTGGTTGCCAGAACGAATATAACCTGAGGCGGCGGTTCTTCTATCGTCTTAAGCAGGGCGTTTGAGGCACTGGTGCTGAGCATGTGGACTTCATCTATGATATAAACCTTGTAACTGGCTTCTGCCGGGGCATAATTTATCTTATCTTTAAGATCGCGGACATCTTCGACGCCTGTTCTACTGGCGGCGTCTATTTCAATTACATCAAGGGCGCTGCCTTCGGTAATCGCCTGGCACATATGGCATTTATTACACGGTTCGTCCTTACCTTTGTTGGTAAGGCAGTTGACCGCTTTAGCCAGGATACGTCCGGTGCTGGTTTTGCCCGTGCCGCGGGGACCGCAGAAAAGATAAGCGTGGGAAGTATGCCCGCTTTTGAGGGCGTTTAATAAAGTGCTGGTAATGTGTTGCTGGCCGACTACCTGAGCCAGAGTTTGAGGACGCCACTTGCGATAAAATACAGGGCCAGACATATTATCTGGAATGTATTATACCTTAAAAAGAGCCGTTTCCAAAATAAAAAGGCCGGCTTGATTAATGAATAACCAAACCGGCCTGTAATAATAGTTTCTTTAATCAAGTAGCGACGGGATGTCTTTACCTACCTCATCTATGCTCTTTAGTTTGCTTTTTATTTCAGACTGACGTTTCTTGATTATCGGGATAAGGTCTGTCGATTCGCTGTAGTATCTCCTGACCTTTTCCACTTCGCTGAGCTCGGAAAGGACTACAGTAACTACCAGCTGGCCTCTTTCCCTGGGGTAATCGCCGTTTCTGATAATGGCATTGGGCGCCATCTCCCGCATCCATTCGCCCAGCTCCTTAATAGTATCCATATTCATTTCTTTAGCCGGAGCCGAGATGAGGTAAAGAGCACGCCCGGCATCCTTGGGATTGCATTTGAGCGAGAGTTCGCTGATAGCTTCATCCATCGCCTGGACGCCTTTGTAGGTTTCGTTGCTCTTTTTATGGAAGTCTTTTGTCTGTTCAAAGGGGAGGGTTATAAGTTTAAGAGGCGAGGTGCCGTAGCCGATGACCGTCCAGCCCGAAAGGGTCTGGATGATATCGCCGGCATCAAGCGTCTTAGCGCCGATATGCTTGGCTTTTTTCTCTTCACCGGCACACAGGAGGTCGTAGAAAGGTTCAACAATGAGGGAGTTTATCTTGTTGATGTTATTTTTTAGTGAAACGTCTTTTCGGACATATCTCTGGTTATCTATCAGGATAACGGCATCGGCTACCGAGCTGACAGATTTAAGACAGACGGCTGTATTATATATAGTCCTTTCCTCCGTCTCTTCTTCGTGTTCGAAGGGGAGAACTACCAGGGCGTATATCGGCTTATCCGAATAGCGCTCTTTAAGCTCCTGGGTTATAATAGGCAATGAGCCGGAGCCGGTGCCCCCGGCAGCGCTGGCGATAACCAGGAAACCGTCCGATTCATAGAAGCGCCTGGCAGTCCTGATGGCTTCAATAACTTTGTCGGCATCAGTTCTGGCTATCTCGGCGCCAAGTTCGTTTATCTTGCCGACGCCGTGGCCGCCCGTTTTACGGCCTCCGATAAGTATGCGGTGCTGGTAGTCGCTTTTAATTGTATCAAGGCCGCTAAGGTCAGCGGCGTCCGTATTTACAGCATAAATACCTGGACATATCTCAATGCCACGCTGGCTCTGAGCTCTCTTATTGATGCGGGCGAATTCATCGGCAATCCGGCTGCCGCATTGTCCCAGTCCTATAACGACGAGTTTCATCTCATTCCTCCATAAAAATACTTCGGTTTATTGTAGTCATAGACTACAAGCGATGTCAAATGGATATTTAGTCAGGTTACTTTAGTTTATTATAACCCTTTTCGGGCGATAAAGGCTGCCAGGTCGGCCAGACGGCAGCAGTAACCCCATTCGTTATCATACCAGGCTAAAACCTTGGCCATATTGCCACAAATTACCATAGTGCTGGCGGAATCTACGATGGAGCTTGTGGTATTGCCTTTAAAATCCGAGCTAACCAGAGGCTCTTCGCAAAAAGCTAAAATACCTTTCATGTCACCATCGGCTGCCTGTTTCAGTGCTTGGTTCACCTGCTCGGCGGTTGCTTCTTTTGAAAGCTCTACTACCAGGTCAATTACGGATACAGTTCCTACGGGAACACGAAAAGCCATACCATGTAGCTTACCTTCCATTTCCGGGATAACTCTTGAGATGGCTTTGGCGGCACCGGTAGTGGTCGGGATTATATTAAGAGCAGCGGCGCGAGCACGGCGCAGGTCTTTATGGAAGACATCCATCACCTTCTGGTCGTTGGTATAGGCATGAATGGTGGTCATCAAGCCCTTGTTGATACCGAAGGTCTGGTTTAATACCTTGACCACCGGGGCAAGTCCGTTGGTAGTGCAGGAGGCATTTGAAATAATATTATGGTCATTCGGCTGGTACTTATCGTCATTGACACCTAAGACGATAGTTATATCCTCGTTCTTGGCGGGAGCCGAGATTATTACCTTTTTAGCTCCGCCTTCTTGATGAGCCGCTGCCTTGATAGCATCAGTAAAGAGGCCGGTAGACTCAATGACTATATCAACGCCGTAATCCCGCCAGGCTATTTTTGCCGGTTCTCTTTCCGAGATAACCTTTATTTCCCTGCCGTCAACCAAAAGGGCATCATTATTGCTCCTTACACTGCCAGGGTAGGGTCCATAATTGGTATCCCATTTAAGGAGGTGGGCGTTGGTTTCCGTATCCGTCAGGTCGTTGATAGCCACCACTTCCAGGTTTTTGCTATGATACTGGTTAATTGTTCTCAGGGTAAGACGGCCGATGCGGCCAAAACCATTTATGCCTATTTTAGTAGTCATATAAGCCCTCCCTCTGTTTTATCTGTGTTATCTATCCCTGAAAGGATAAGCAGTTTCTTTTTCTTGTATTTCAATATATCTATAAAAGCCTCTATCCTGGTTTGCAGCTGCTGGCTCAAGGTGAATTCATTGTTGCCTTCCAGCGTGAGTATTGGCAGGTCAAGCGAGTGCCTGAATATGATATCACCAATAGCCCGGTGGCAGAAAGCCTGCATATAGTGGATAACGGCGTCGATTTTGCGGCGTTTTATTTCATTTCTTATATCACGAATGCGGCCGACGATGGAATAGGGGTAGGTGTAGTTACTGTACTGCTCGGCAAGATTATTGGATGTATCTAGCATAGCAAATTGCCGCTGAGTTTCATTAAATACCACTCTGGCACCGCATGTTTCTATAAAATCGTAGAAATCCCTTCCATAAATCGGCGGTACACCGACATAGGCGATACGCAATAAATCTTCAGGGTAAGGTTCTCTATGCCGGCAATCGGAAATTAGCTCCGTAACCTGGCTTAGGTATTGACTGATATCCTGATTAAAATCAGAGGCTGATACCAGCCAGTAATGGTTCTCCCAGCCGCTAATCTTGCCTTCCTGCCAGGTGATGCGGTCAAGCTTAAGGGCTTTTTGACGGACAGGGATTAATTCCTCTCGTATCGTTTCGGATTCTCTTACCGTGGTACCTAAAGTACAGGCAAGGTTTTCAAGAAGATCTGTCATCTTGGCTATATCGGGCTGGTCGGGATAAGCAAAGGAAATGGTTTTAAGGCCTTTCTGTTTAAGAACTTCCATCAGCATTATGGTGTTGGAACAGTCACCGCCGGTAACGCAGATAATATTTTCAATACCAAATTCAACACAGGCGCCGTAAATACCTTTAATCCAGCTGCAGCAGTTTAGCGGAAAACCATCCTTTTCGGCGATGCCGATTAGCTTTTCTGGTAACGGACTGGTGATAAAAAGATTATTCAAATCAACAGGCTTAAAGCCGGCAGCCAGCAGTATTTCGATAGGTACCGTGGTGGTGATTCCTATTTTGTTCACTTTACGCCTTTAGCGTGAAACATCTCACAAGGCAGGTATCTGGATTTGGTCCAGATACTTTCTATAAGCTGAAAGTAGTCTATCCTGTCGCTTGCCCAGATGATATGGTAGAAAGGTGGATTGGAAAACGGTGCCGGTATTACATCGCTAACATATCTATACCCCAGCTTCTTGAGACTATCGGTGAACAGGGAGACTAATTGCGGCCTTAATTCTTCGGGCTTAAGGATTCCTTGCTGCCACCGGTCTTTTAGTTTTAGCCAGAGGTTATCACCATACAGGCGGCTGATTGAGGACTGGCAGTCAGGGCGGGTGAGATTGCGGAGCAGCGCCATTTCAAGAGGCAGCATAATTAGCAGTTCGGCTTTATGCCCCTGCCAGTCGGTTCCATGAAGAGCCAGCTTTTTTATCATTGACCAGCGCAGGCGGTGATATCCGGGAGGGTCTATGAAAGCGAAGCTTGACGATGACCTGGGAATAAGGTCAAATACCTGTTTTAAAACTTCGTTGTTTATGGGATTACCGGTAACGATACTTACCTTTTCATTATTAGAAGAGAGTTTTTTTACTCTATTGCTATCGTCTGTGTCCCTGGCGATAAATATATAGCGGGCAAAGCCGTTTTTTATATCAAGAGATCTCTTTTCAGAACCTGCTATTGAGTCGTTTATATCGGCGCAGTAATAGTTGCTACCGGAGGAAAAGAGTTCTATGTAATAAAAATCCCCATCAGGGAGTTTGGCGGCACATTCTTTAATGAATTCGCCGTAGCATTGTAGTTTATGACAGAACCATTTCTTTATCACTGAGCCAGGCATTACTTTATTTACTTATCCGTTAAGGCTTAAATTTTGGAAAGGCTTTTATACCGGCATAGGAGGCGTTATCCCCCAGTTCTTCTTCTACTCTCAGCAGGCGGTTGTACTTGGCGGTACGCTCGGCGCGACAGGGGGCGCCGGCTTTTATCTGGCCGGTGTTCAAGGCCACCGCCAGGTCGGCGATAAAGGTATCTTCCGTTTCACCGGAGCGGTGGCTGATAACAGCTGTCCATCCTGCCTGGTGCGCCATTATTATTGCGTTGATGGTCTCGGTGAGCGTTCCTATCTGGTTGAGTTTAATTAAAACAGAGTTGGAAGCTTTTAAATCTATGCCCCTTGAGAGGCGTTTAGTATTGGTAACGTATAGGTCGTCACCGACCAGTTGTATTCTATCGCCGAGCCTTTTATTCAGCTGGCACCAGCCCTGCCAATCGTCTTCGGCGAGGCCGTCCTCTATACTTATAACAGGGTAGTCCTGTGCCCACTTTACATAATACTCAACCATCTGCTGGCTGGTGAATTCTTTGCCCTCTCTGGATAGCTGATATTGATTGTTTTTAAAGAATTCACTGGCAGCAGGGTCTAGAGCTATAAAGCAGTCCTTGCCGGGGCTATACCCAGCTTTATCTATTGCCAGCAGAATAATCTCAACCGCTTCGCTGTTTGACTTAAGAGGCGGGGCGAAACCACCCTCGTCGCCGACATTGATGCTTAAACTCTTGCTTTTAAGTATTGCTTTAAGGTTTTGGTATACTTCCGAAGCCATCCTCAGGGCATCCTTAAAACTGGAAGCGCCGACAGGGGAAATCATAAACTCCTGAAAATCGGTGGAGCCTGAGGCATGTTTGCCTCCGTTTAGAATATTCAATAACGGCACGGGCAGGCTGTATTTGCCATCTTTGTTCAAGTAACGATAAAGCGGTGATTTCTGAGATGCTGCCGCAGCTCTGGCAACTGCCAGAGAAACACCAAGAGTAGCGTTGGCACCCAGCCTTGATTTGTTTTCAGTGCCGTCGAGAGCTATGAGCTTATTGTCTATAGATTCCTGTTCAAATGCGGAGAATCCTTTAAGCGCCGGGGCTATAATCTCGTTAACATTATTAACAGCTTTGAGGACGCCTTTTCCGTTATATCTTTTTAAGTCGTTATCGCGGAGTTCTACCGCTTCGTGACTGCCGGTACTGGCGCCGGACGGTACCGCCGCCCGCCCGAAAGAGCCATCGTTAAGAATTACATCCGCTTCAAGGGTAGGCAGGCCTCTGGAGTCTATAATCTCGCGGGCCTTAACGCTTTTTATGACGGGCATGTAACAAGATATCTCCTTATGTTTGTTCATTTGCCGGAATAAGCATTATCGCTTTTTCAACGGCGCCGGCGGCCGTTTCTACCCTGATAATAGTGTCATCTTCCTTGCCGTTTTTAGAAATACTCCAGGTGTTTAATCCGATGACGGGAATACCGCTCTGGCGGGCAAAAGCAATCTCTGATAGAGTTCCATAGCTGCCACCGACAGCGATAACAACCTGAGCCGACTTTACCACTGCCAGGTTTCGGGCGATGCCGATGCCGGTTACTATGGGTAGCTGTACATATGGGTTAGCGATAAGGCGATTGTCTCCTGGAAGGATGCCGATGGTAACCCCACCGTTTATAATGGCACCTTTACAGGCAGCTTCCATAACACCACCCAGACCACCACAGACGAGAACCAGACCTTTTTGAGCCAGAAGTCTTCCTACTTCTTCGGCTAAATCAATGTCCTTTGCCGATGCCTGAGCTCCGCCGATGACGGCAACAATGCTTTTCTGGTTATTCATAAAGCTTAAAAATTATATCACCCGTATCTTTGGTTTACAAAGATTAATTATACTCATTCATAGCCTGCGATAAGCCTTTTAAGATAAGGCAGCCGACGGCCTGGCTTACTATATCGGTAATCTGCTTGATAATGCCAAGTTCGTTTTCGGTAAAGTCTCCGAGGACGAAATCTATAACCTCATTGTTAT
>DAOUMG010000187.1:0-19073 GCA_034411935.1 Dehalococcoidaceae bacterium | reverse complement strand
CGTACTCAATTAAAACGTCTATTTCCATCTCGGCATAATAATACCATAGCCGTTTTTTAGCTACAAATAATGTTTTATAGAGAAATATCCGTTTGAGACAAAATACCTGTTGTGTTATATTAGAGGTGGTTTTTTTACCTGAAGTTCGTGGAAGGAGGAGGGGTCGCATAGCGGTCTAGTGCGGGCGCCTGCTAAGCGCTTACCCTGGGAAACCGGGGTCGAGGGTTCAAATCCCTCCCCCTCCGCCAGCTAAGTTCTCTTATTACATATAATAGTTAAAGGTTCTTTTTTATGCCCCATTATCATATCTGGACGATAGGCTGTCAGATGAACCGGGCGGAGTCCGAGAGGCTGGGCGCCTGTTTTGAAAAGCTAGGTTACCTGCCGGTAGATTCGGCGGAAGAGGCGGACCTGGTAGTGCTCAATAGCTGTGTGGTACGTAAGCACGCCGAAGATAAAGTTATAAATAAGATAAGCATTCTTAAGAATTTAAAGAAAATAAAGCCGGAAGTAAAGATTGCCGTTACCGGCTGTCTGGTTGATTCGCAAATCGGGAGGTTGAAAAACAAGTTTCCCCACGTGGACTACTTTTTCAAAGCTGGCGGTAACCCGCAGTGGCTGGGGGAAAACGTTCGCCCAGGATTACCCCGGAAGCCTTTGGTAAGCGCTTTCGTGACCATCATTCAGGGCTGTAATAACTTTTGTACCTACTGTATCGTACCCTATCGGCGGGGTCGTGAAGTTAGCCTGCCGCTGGGTGAAGTGGTATGCGAGGTAAAAGAGCTGGTGCGAAGAGGAGCTAAAGAGATCGTTCTGCTGGGGCAGAACGTGGATTCCTACGGCCACGACCTGCCCGGCGAACCTGAACTGGCCGACTTAATAGATAAACTCAACGATATTGAAGGACTATTAAGAATCCGTTTCCTGACCAACCACCCGAAAGATATGAGCTCAAGGTTGATAGATACTATCGCCGGGTGCGATAAGGTCTGTGAGCAGTTAAATTTACCCATACAGTCGGGCGACGACGATATCCTTAAAGCGATGGGGCGCGAATATACGGTGGAGCATTATAGAAATCTGGTTACGGAACTAAGGAAAAAAGTACCGGGAATCGCATTAAGTACCGATGTAATAATAGGATTTCCCGGAGAGAGCCGAAAGCAATTTGATAATACTATAAGACTTTTGTCCGAACTCAGGTTTGACGCCGTCCACGCGGCGGTCTATTCACCCCGTGCGGAAACCCTGGCAGCTAGAAAGCTCAAAGACGATGTGCCTGAAGAGGAGAAGAAAGAACGGCTTCACGAGGTAGAGAAGCTACAGAAAGCTATTGCCGGCGAGATTAATGCCGGGCTAAAGGGGGAGATAGTTGAGGTTTTGATAACAGAAAAAAAGGGCGATAAGTGGCAAGGTCGCAGCCGAAGTGATAAACTGGTATTCTTAAAGAGTAACCGTAATCTGCCGGGCAAGCTGGTAGATGTAAGAATAGAAAAGACAAGCCCCTGGTCGTTACAGGGGAAGCTGGAAAAAGTAAAGAATAACTGCGGAGGGTAGGAATGGACAGTACTCTGGTTATGCTCGTTTTTCTGGCGCTTCTTTTCGCCATATTCTATTTTATGATAATACGACCGCAAAGAAAAAGGCAAAAAGAGCACCAGGGCTTGCTGGATTCGCTGAAAAGAGGGGATAAAGTAATTACCATCGGCGGTATCTATGGTGAAGTGGACAGTATTTCGGAAGATAATATCGTCATAAAGGTTGAATCCGGAGCTACCGTCAGGTTGCTAAAAGGTGGCATCGCCGCCAAGCAGGAGCCGGGCGGCCAGGTGATTCCTTAAAAGTATAAGATAATAACTACCGGAGGCGGCTTGGCTGAAAACTATGATTATATCGTCGTCGGCAGTGGCATCGCCGGCCTTTATAGCGCCCTCCTGGCAAGCCAGCATGGCAGCGTTTTGCTGCTAACCAAGGGTAAAATAGACGATTGTAACACACGGTACGCCCAGGGCGGTATCGCCGCCGCTATCGGCCGCGATGATTCTACGGAGCTGCACTTTAGGGATACCATAAAAGCCGGCGCCGGCCTGTGCGACTGGCGGATGGTACGAATTCTGGTAGATGAGGCTATAGACCGTATTACAGACCTGATCAATTTCGGTGTGCCCTTTGATACTACACAGGGTGAAATAGCGCTCACCCGCGAGGCGGCTCACAGCGTATCCCGCATTATTCACGCCGGGGGCGATGCTACCGGTATCCATATAGAAGAAACACTGAGCCGCAAATTGATGGATTCGGATATAGAGCTGAAACAGAACTGCCTGGTGGTAAAAATCTTTGAGAAAAATGAGTGCGTTGAGGGATTAAAAGCACTGGAATTGGAGACTAACCAGGAGAAAGAGTACCATTGTCGTTTCCTGGTAATGGCTACCGGCGGTGCCGGCCAGCTGTTCACAGTCACTACCAATTCCGAGGTGGCTACCGGAGACGGTGTCGCCCTGGCTTATCGGACTGGTGCTAGTATAAAAGATATGGAGTTAATCCAGTTTCACCCCACAGCCATTCACCTGCCCGGAGTAGCGCCTTTCCTGATATCGGAGGCGGTTCGGGGAGAAGGCGGCGTCTTACGGAATGCCGCCGGGCACCGTTTTATGCCGGATTATGCAGCAGAGGGTGACCTGGCTTCCCGTGATGTAGTATCCAGGAGCATTCTGGAAGAAATGACAAGAGAAGGCAGGGATGAGGTTTATCTTGATGTCACTCACCTGCCGGCGTCGCTAACAAGTACCAGGTTCCCCCAGATATATCGCTTTTGTCTGGATAAGGGTCTGGATATTACCAGGGAAATGATTCCGGTAGCACCGGCGGCGCATTATATGATCGGTGGTATCAGGGTAGATAGCTGGGGCGAATCTAGCATAAAGAACCTTTTCGCCGCCGGAGAGGTCGCCTGTACCGGAGTACACGGTGCCAACAGATTGGCTTCAAACTCCCTTTTAGAAGTGCCCGTTTTCGCCAAAAGAATTATAGAAAAAACAATAAGTAAGGACAGTCAACCTAAAGAAAGTGGTAGATTGCAGGAAAAAGACACTTATAGCCTGCCTAAGCGGGAAGTTAATAATAAAGCCAAAGGAAAACCAAACCTCGAGGCTCTCAAGAGGCTAATGTGGCACAATGTCGGTATCGTGAGAGATAGGAAGAGGCTTGAGGAAGCGGCTGATACGCTGGCTGGCTGGCAGAACTACCTGCCGGAAGCAAGAGATAGAGCTTCTTATGAACTAGAAAGCTTGATACTAACAGGGCGATTGGTAACCGAGGCGGCTCTTATAAGAGAAGAAAGTCGCGGTGTACACTATCGCTCCGATTTTCCCGAAAGCTTGTCAAGATGGCAAAAACATATTATCTTTAAGATAGCAAAAGGGGGTTAGCATGTCATCTCAGGAGATGGTTGAAAAATCTTTAGCACTGGCAATTGATGAGGATTTCGGACGTGGTGATATCACCACCAAGCTACTTATTCCTGATAGCCTGGGCGGTAAGGCGCATATCAAGGTTAATGAAGAAGCCGTGCTGGCTGGCGGTGATTTGATAAAACTGGCAATGTTAAAGGTGGACCAGACTAGCCTGATAGAAGTTCATTTTCAGGACGGCAGCCGGGTGAAGCCAGGGGATATAATCGCCACTATAAAAGGACGTGTGTGCAGCATATTAAAAGCCGAACGAATGCTACTTAATTTCCTGAGCCGCTTGAGTGGGGTGGCTACCGAAACAGCCAAATATGTGGAGAAGGTAAAAGGTTTGAATGTAAAGATAACCGATACCAGAAAAACGACGCCGGGATTAAGAATGCTTGAGAAATACGCCGTTTTCGTGGCTGGCGCCCAGGTTCATCGCCCCGACCTATCCGTTGGCATTTTAATAAAGGATAACCATCTGGTGGCACTGCGTGCTAAAGGCATAGGGATTAAAGATGCCGTCATCAAAGCTAAAAAAGGCGCCAAAGCGGGCATGAAGGTAGAAGTGGAAGTAAGTAGTCTGGAGCAGGTAAAAGAAGCTGTTGAAGGTATGCCCGATATTATTATGCTAGACAATATGAGCATAGAAGATATGAAAAAAGCCAAAGAAATTATCCCGCCAAATATAAAAATAGAGGCTTCAGGCAATATTACTCTTGATAACGTCCGCGAAGTGGCTATGGTGGGAGTGGATACCATATCTATCGGCGCTTTAACCCATTCGGCCAGGTCTATAGATTTCAGCCTGGAGTTTGGCCAGTAATGGAATGACCATAGTAGCTAGGGTTTCTTGCTATCGCTGGCCTGGAAGGTCTCGCTGGTTATTTCAGATTTATGAACCGGTTGAATAACCTTGCAGAATTTCTCTACCAGTTCGGGGTCGAACTGGCTGCCGGCACATCTTTTAAGTTCTTCGATGGCTTCTTGCATCGATAGCTGGCCGCGGTAGGGACGGGGGGAGGTTATAGCATCGTAGGCATCAGCGATGGAAAGAATCCTGGCTTCTAGTGGTATGCTGGTACTTTTAAGCCCTTTGGGGTAACCGCTGCCGTTAAAATGTTCGTGATGGTGCATGATAGCCGGCAGGCAACTGACCAGGTCAATTACTCTTTTTAAGATTTCAACACCAAGTTCAGGATGGGTTTTTATCATCGCCCATTCTTCTTTGTTGAGGGCGCCGGGTTTGGATAGCGTCTGGTCGGGAATACCGATTTTACCTATGTCGTGTAAAAGACCGGCGGCGCGGATGTTATCTATTTTTTCCTTGGGCAGCTTGATAGCCTCGGCCAGGGCAACGGCATATTCGCTAACCTTTCTGGAATGGCCGTAGGTATAGTGGTCCTTGGCATCTACGGTGGCTGCCAGGGCATAAATTATGCTGAGCGCCTTAGGCCGGGACTCAAGCTCGGCGCCGATCAAGGGCGTACCCGGTTTTAAAGCGTCCGAAGATAAACAGGTACGATTGCGCCCCGTCTGCTTGGCGCGATAAAGGGCGGTATCAGCCCGGTTGACGATTTCCTCTTTCATAATACCGTCGTTGGGCCAGCTGGCGATACCGACGCTGGCGGTTACCGGCATCTCGCGGAAACTGGAGTTGGATTCTATGGATTTACGGATACGTTCGGCGACTCGGAAGGCATCGTCCAGCCTCGTTTCAGGCAAGATTATGGCGAATTCCTCACCGCCATAACGGAAGGCGAGGTCAACACCGCGGATAGCCCCCTGAATAAGGCGGCCGATTTTTCTTAATAGCTGGTCGCCGGCCAGGTGGCCGTAGATATCGTTATAGGCTTTAAAAAGGTCTAGATCCATAAGTATCATTGAGAATGTGGTGCCGAAGCGGGAAGCGCGGGCGATTTCCTGCTCTATACGCTCGTGAAAATGGCGGTGATTATAGAGTCCAGTAAGGCCGTCTGTATTGGCACGATGTGTAGCCTGGGTATATAGCTGGGCGTTTTCAATAATTATGCCGGTTTGATTGGCGATACTGGTAACCAGCTCGATATCGGAAGTTGTATAGAGTCCACCCGAATTCTTTTCGCCGAGGGCTAAAATACCAATCAGGTTATCACGGCTCTTAATGGAGTTAAGCATATCGAAGCCGGAGTGGGTAAGCTGCTCCTTCTCCGCCTGCCATAGCCCTTTTAACTCAGGGATGCTATCAATCTGCCTGGGGCTTAGTGGCATCTGGTTCTTGCTGAGCCAGTCAACCACCGGGCTATCACAGCTGAGCTTGAGGCTGCCCTCTTCCTTTTCGTCTTTATCCGGGTGGATATACTGGACTACGAAATCGGCGTCGGAACTATCCTGGAACATAAGAGCTGCCTTGGTTATACCCAGCGCCTTGCTCATAGACGGCAACATCGCCTGAGCCAGCTCACCGAGTTTTAGTATGTTACCCATCTTGGCTCTAAATTCAAATAATTCGCGGCGAGGTTCGTAGGTGCTGCGGTAAAAAATACGGTCGATGCCATTTTCGACGGCTCTTCTCAAAGGGCGCGTCAGTAGCGCCAGCAGGATTGCGATGACGGTAGCACCTAGGACTATGGTTGATATGGGCTCATTAGGGAATAGGGCAAGTCCTAATAAAATTGTACCGGTATAGATACCGATGAGTATGCCGACTAGAACTATATAGGCAAGACCTTGCCGGGCTACTCCTTTGATATCAAGAAGATGGTATCTAGAAATAGCATATGTAATAACTAATGCATTACTGATACTACCAAGATGGTCTATCGGGTAGCCTGAAATTGTCTTGAAAAGGGGTGTAATAAAAGCAATAATGATTAGAAGGGTGGCACCGGAGAGCAGGTAAAGTGTCCTGTTGCGGTCTACGGGATCTGATGATTTAGGATACCTTCTTACTAGAGTAAAGGTTGCATAAAAGAGAAACGGGACTAGCACAGCAGAGATAATATAAACCCAGGAACCGGCATCATATACCAGGTATAAGCCTTCAAAATAAGCATCTCTGACTACGTTACCAGATAAACCGGCAATAAAGACCACCAGGATGAACAGGTAGCCCAGATAAACGCCGATACCCGCAGGCTTGTTATCGTAGTTTCTTACGAAGTGATAGTAAGCTACGGCTGTCCAGGGTATAGCGGTGATTACAAGAGGTTGCCATAGTAATAAGTAATCACTAGATGCATTAGTATTGTATGTGAGCATGAAAGCACAGAAGCTCCACGTGCCGGAAGCCAGAAGATAGGTGGTGAATGTTCTATGGATGTGTCTCTTGGTTTGTAGAACGGTAAAAACAATAAGTATAGCGAATGCAATGAAGGCGATAAGTGGAAATAACGCCCATGGATTCATAATAATACCTGATATCGGTTAGTTGTTAATGTTAATATATTGGCTCCATTTTGGCTATTATGACCCATAGCTTATACCATGTCAATTTATAGATAGTGCAAAAGCTTTACATAAAAAGCGGGTGGTTAGTGCCACCCGCTTATAAGTACGGCAGAACGATGGATAAACTACCCTTAAGCTTCTACCTTCTCTTTTATTTCGGTAACCGCCTTAATATCGGCATTTGCCAGGAAGTCTACCATATCCTGTGTCGGGTTAAGGTGCGGCGGCTTAAGGTGGCTTATCTCGGCACCGCTGGCCTGCTGCTTGAGCTTATACAGTTTGAAAGCGTTTTTAGGTAACAGGCTGACCTTAATAGGCCTTATGCCGGTAAAGTCTTCAAGCTCGGAATAAGGTTTATCCAGTTTCTTTAGCTCCTGGTGTACGGCGGCGGCTATCTCTTCGGCAGTGCCGTTATGACTGTTTCTAGTTTCAATATAAAGATGTATTATTGGTTTATCCTGCTCGGTTTCCTTGCGTACCACCCAGCCACTATCAATGGTTTTAGAGTTTTCTATTGCCTGCCAGATAACCTTTTCGGAGAGCCTGGTGAAGCCGGCGATATCTATCTGGTCATCGATTCGGGATAAGAAGAGCATCTGCGGTATGTCTATATTCAGCTTATCGTTACGCAGCGAGGTTATCTTAACCAGATGACCCAGGCGGTAGCGGACGAAGGGCCCGCCCTGGAAATTGGTAATCACCAGCTCGTAGTTGCCAGGTTTTATCTCGTCCATTAAATAGGTTTTAGCCTGGTAGCTTGGGTCCTGCCAGGATTTAACGGCTTCATCTTCAGGTATGAACTCAAAGAAGTTCAGGTGCGGGATAAAGGTCATTCCCTGGTAGTCCCAGGTCTGCATGGCGATAAGGGGCGCCTCGGTGCAACCGTGGAAGTCCAGCGGGTAACGACCCCACATCTCCTTAATTCTTTCGCGGTAGATGGAGCTGTCGATACCGAAGGTGGATAGACCTTTTAGGTCCCACAGGTCCTTGGGCATTAGCGGCCGGCCGGCCAGCTTGCTCTTTATTAAACCCTTAGCAAGTCTCAATAGAGCTCTGGGTTTCTTGAGCAAAGCTTTATAATTTGTTTTGCCGCTTTTCTGGCTGAGGCGCTCGCCGATAGCCACCGCCACGCTGGACATAGCGCAAAAGATATCCAGACCGTCGGAAAGAGCCATGTCAAAGCCTTTCTTTACCCTGTCCTCGAAAGGCATCCTTTCTGCCTCTCCGACCCGGGGCAGGAAATCAAAAATCTCGTGAGGTAGCACCCGTGCCATGGTGCCGGTAGCGTAGGGCGGCGGAGCCATACCGTAAAGAAATTTATCGTGCTCCTTTAAGGTTATTTCCCTTCTGCCATTACAGCTGGAAAGGAACAATAAAGCAAAGACCATAGGTTCAATTTCATCCAGCTGGCGGGCGGTAATCGGCGCCCAGCGGAAGGAATACTCACCGGCTTTACCCGAGGTGTACTGCCATAAAATGGGCTTGCGCGGCAGTATGTCCATCCTGCGTTTCAGCAGGTAGGGAGCGTAGTCGTCGTAATTAGTCAGGGGTACCATTTCCCTGAATTCCTCTACGGTGCGGGGGTTTGAGCCTTTGAAAACGATATTGCCCAGTTCGCATTTCTTAAGTAACTCAAGCTGCTCCAGCAGCAAACGGTGCTGGATTTTCATGAAGCTCTCGAGGCTCAGGTCAATGAACCCGCAGCAACTATCCCAGAGTTCCTCGTATTCGCCCTTTTTAAATAAATCTGAATACTTACTCATTTTAAACCTCCTTATTTTTTACGTGTTTTGTCTGAAAGTGTCCTAGTTCGTTAATAAAAGCTTTGATACTTTTCTTATTCGGTATCAGCATCGGAGTGTTTTTTTGGTAGTTATAATAACCCGGGAACATTCGGTGAAAGAGAAATCTATCTTGAATAAAGATTAGAAGAATTACTAATGGAGCCCAGGTAAATAAAGCATAGGTAATTAATGTTGAACCTGTAAGTAGTATTAAAGAGATAATAATAAGAAAGAAGCCATGGAACCAGGGGTGCCTTACCAGCAGGTATAAACCTGTAGTGATGAGCTGGTTGCTGGAGCCCCTTTCTATATATGTTCGCTTGAACGGTAAATTTATAAAGAGCGAATTGATTAAAATAACTGCTGAAGCTACCAGCATCGGCCAGCCCAGCCAGATGACCCAGTTGGGCAGTGATAGCTTTTCCGTGCCGAGGCAAGCCATAACGGCGGCATATACCAGCAGGCCGCTCCCTAGAAACCAGCTAAGCGGTTTTACCAGCGGCCATTTCTTGAGGGCAAAGATATCAAAAAGATGGATGAATAAAAAACCGGTTACGCCTAATAGAATATAATTCATAATGAACTCTGCCATTAGTATTACAGGCGTCCCTTAAGATAGGAAGGTTTTGAATACTAGAACAGAGTTCTAGTTGAGCTAAAAGGGTATAAAAAAACCTCTCTCCGTATCTGGAGAGAGGCGGGATCTCAGATTCTTTTATCCTAAAAAGGTCTAGCCAGCTATTTCCACTTTATCTTTACATCACGGCCATGGCCACTGTCTTCGCCCTGGTTTTGCTCGACACTGGACAGCAGTTGTGAAAGCTCATCAAGCTCTTTCTCGCCGGATTGCTTTCCCAGCTCAAGACCGTAACCGATAAAGAAATCCACGAAGCTCTTAAGCAGTTTCTTGGTATCCTGTTGAAACGCTTTGAGGTCTTCTTTGTTAGCCTTGGTATCGACCTTTTCAAGGAGAGTCTTCAGTTCCTGTTTAAAGGTGCCGAGTTCTTTGCTGGCAGAGCGCCCGTTCTCGCCCCCGGTTTCTTTAAGGGCATTATCAATCAAGAAGCTTAAGAATTCGGCGTGAGAAAGGTCGCCGCGGTTATCCTCAATCTTCTTGACCAGCTCCTCCGGCAGTATCAGCATCCTCTTTTCGGTCATAGAGCACTCCTTAGGTATTAGCTTGATTTATCGGCTTGCGCTATTCCTCTTCTTCGGGTTCTTTGAATTCCAGTGTTTCCAGAATGTTATCGATGCTTCTTAGTAGTTTTAACCCCTTCTCGGTTACCCGGTAGGTTACCGAAGGGTTGCCCAGTTTGAATCTATCTATGAAACCTCGCTCCAGTAGATAGGGAAGATATTTCTGGAGCTGGAAATAGCTCATGTTGACGCTATACATTATCTCGGTCTTGCCAGCTTCACCGAGCCTCAGCATATCGGCTATAATTTCAATGCTAGATCTCTTATGGTCCAGTCTCATTATACCGCCGCCATTACTATCTACCTATTACTATTATACTATTATACTAGGCGTGTCAAGCCTGGAAGCTTAATATATAGGTAAAAAAGTGTTATACGGGCGCTAGAAAAGGCCGATATACCAGTCGTAGATGCTCTGGCCGTAAAGCAGGGTGACCATAGCCGCCAGTGAAAGAAAAGGACCGAAGGGAACGCTTTGCTTGCCTTTTTTCACCTTCATTAGTAAAAGGATTGTGGCTACCAGACCGCCGCCGATTGCACCCAGCAGAATAGCCACGATTACTAATGGGAATCCCACGATAAAACCTATTAAGGCAACCAGTTTTATATCACCCATCCCCATACCGCCGCGAGAAGCCAGGAAGATTAAAAGGAAAAGACCCAGGGCTAAACCGCCGCCACCGGCGGCGCTGGCGATACCGGGGATGTTATCCAGTTCGTTAAAGAAGATAGCCATAAGAAGAGCTACTGCCATTGCCGGGTAGACCAGTTTGTTTAAAATCAGGCCGCGTTCCAGGTCTATAACTCCGATAACAAGAAAGAAACAGCCGTAAAGAAGAGCTACAACCAGTTCCGGGCTAAATCCGTAATGACAGTATAGATAGGCGAACAGGATACCGCTGCCCAGTTCCACCCAGAAGATGCGCCTGGGTATAGGCGCCTGGCAAAAGCGGCAGCGGCCCCGAAGCCATAGGTAGCTGAAGACGGGAAACAGGTCTTTAAAAGAAAGGCGCCTTGAGCATTTATCACAGTGAGATGGTGGGGATAGCAGCGAACCGCCGGCAGGCAGGCGGTCGATGCAGACATTAAGGAAGCTGCCTACGGTCATCCCAAGGAAAGCAGAAAAAACATACCACAAGAAATCCATATATAAGCGTTATTCTGACCTTTTTATGGTCTTAAGTCAATACCGGTATATAAAAGTAGTTAATATTAATAAAAATGGGTGTAAGTTAGCTATAGATAGGTCTTACATAATAAATAGATGAGGATTATAAAAAGTACTCGTAAGGGACAAAAGTACTAGTAATATAATGACTAATTGGCTATTGTTTTAATACTATTACTATAACTATAATATAGCTAACCTAACTAAATCGTATCATTTGTTATTTATCTATACAAAAGCTGAATAATAAAAAGGGGGTATAGCCTGGTAATAATAAATAATAAGTTATTAAAAATATTTAAAAAGCTAAGAAAGGAGGTGAAAAAGAAAAATGAAAAAATTCTTTAAGAAATTCAAGACAGGACAGAAGGGTTTTACCCTGATAGAGCTTCTGGTAGTTATCGCTATACTCGGTATTTTAGCCGCCGTAGCTATTCCTAATATCGCCAAGTTTATGGGCTCAGGTGAGCAAGAAGCTAAAGATACCGAATTAGCTAATCTCCAGACTTCGGTAGTGGCTATGATGGCAGATGCCGGTGTATCTACAATTACCGGAGGGACAGGAGTTGACACTTACACTGAGGTTCATGCTGTTAATGCTGGTACTGGCTATGAGCTAGATTTATATATCTTAGGTTCTCCATATCCATTATCGCAAGCATATACCATTGGAACAAATGGTGCTGTAACCGTATACGTAGCACCATAACTTAAAGCTAGAATCTATGAATTAGAAAACCCAGTGTGTAAAAGCACTGGGTTTTCTTGTTATACAGGTAGGTTCAAGTTTAAGTTAAAAGCTTATTACTTCTTCTTTGCTAACTTTATACTGGGGGCGCTGGCCCTAATGAGCTTTTCAACTTCTTCGCTATCGTTACACCTGGACATCAGGGTTTCATAGGTAATGATCCTGTTACGGAAGAGGTCTGTAAGAGCCTCGTCCATGGAGACCATGCCAATATCGCGGTGGGTGCGGATAACATTGGGTAGCTGGTATATCTTGCCCTCGCGGATAAGGTTTTTCACCGGCGCGTTAGCCAGCATAATCTCAACGGCGGCTATGCGGCCCGAGCTGTCCGCCCTGGGTACCAGCGTTTGGCAGAGAACTGCTACCAGTAAAGACGCCAGGCGGGTTTGCGCCAGGTGGCGTTCATGAGGGGCGAAAAGGTCTATAATCCTCTCCAAAGCCTGAGGGGCGCTGGGAGCATGGCTGGTAGATAGCACCAGGTGCCCCGTCTCGGCTATGGTTAAGACCGCCGCTGCGGTATCCATATCCCTCATCTCGCCCACTAGGATAACATCGGGGTTCTGTCTTAAAACATGCTTCAGGGCGTGGGCGAAAGAAATAGTATCGCTGCCCAGTTGCCGTTGAGTGATGGCGCATTTGATGCTGGGGTGGACATATTCTATAGGGTCTTCGATGGTAATTACGTGCTGGCTTTTGGTGGTGTTCAAATGCTGGATCATGGATGCCAGCGTAGTGCTTTTACCGCTTCCGGTGGGTCCGGTAACGATTATCAGCCCCCTGGGTTTGACAACCAGATTTTTACAGATCTGGGGTAGCTCCAACTCATCTATGGAGGGTATTTTAGGCGGCAGCAGGCGTATTGCTAGGCTGATGGCACCGCGTTGCTGGGCGGCATTACAGCGAAGGCGGCCTACTCCGGATAGGCTATAGCCGAAGTCAAGTTCCATCTGTTTATGGAAAACCCGCCTTTCATCGGGCGTGGTCAACTGGGTAAAGGCTTCACTTATATCCTCGGCGGATAGAGGTGCCGGCCCGTCAACCGGTTGCAGCGAGCCCTGTATTCGTGATAACGCCGGACTGGCTACCACAAGGTGAAGGTCTGAGGCATCTTTATTGTGAGCCTTATGTATAAGTTTAAAGATGTCCATTTCTAATACCTGTATTATACTACCTGTATTATACTACACTATACAAGAGTAAGTGTGAACGCATATAAAATGGTAACCGTACCACCTTCTTCAACCGGGTTGATTTCCACCTTGCTTATGGATGAAATAATAATCTGGGAAAAGCGCCCCGTCCGCCTGAGTTCGCGGGCATATTCAAATATGTCATCTTCATTTATGGCCAAGCCGGAGGCTATAAATGAAGCACCGTCATGGCTTAGTTGTGTAAGAATCAAGTCCTTGTCGCCCGGCTGTAAAACCATGGCTTTTCTTAGGTCTTCGACGATATTTTCGCGGCCGAGCGTTAAATTATATAGCTGGTTTTCCAGTTTGGTTATGGTGTTATTAACCGGCTGGATGGAGGCACCAACTTGATTTACCTGATTGGTAAGAGAAGCTATTTGAGGGAGCTTCTGGGCTATTTCTATATTGATATTGGTTAGTTGTGTGTTTAAATCGTCGGTTTCTTTTTGAAGGTCCTGAACATAGAACCAGCCATATACCAGACCGCCGATAAGGGCTATGGCAATAATCGGAGCCAGGATATTAAATGCCGAGACCTTCTGAGGGCGATGGACTTCTGGGATAGCATTCAAGTTGACTATTGAGAAATTGCCATCTATAGTAGGTAATAAGTATTCCTTTAGGGAAAGCCCGATATTTACTATAAAGGGGCAGGAGACGAAAGACTCAGGAGCTTCGAGCGGCGTCGGTATCGATGATACCTTGAATCTATGTTCTCCGATGAGTATCGGCCAGCTTTTAGGCTCTCTGCCCAGGTCTCCGCAGACGAATACCGGTACGTCACTATCCAGCTTCTTTTCAGGGTAGCTTGAGTTATAAAAAGATATAGTCCTATTAAATTCCTCGGTGATGTTGGGCATTTTTTCTTCAAGCGATGACGATTCGATAGGTAGAGAGATGCTGCGGATTACCTGAGGTATCCGTTCGCTGACGATGGCGATATCGACATTGCTCAGCCAGCTATTCACAATTATGGATCGGGGAGTATCGACGCAGCGGCACAAAGCCAGCGGGGCGATATCCAGAAGGCTTAAGCTTAAACCTGCCTTTTTAATGGTGCTGGCTAAAGCATCGGTGGCATTCCGGGGGTAAGCGACCAGGAAAACATTCGTTTCTCCGGGTGGTGACGGTAATACCTGATAGCTGATATATACCTGGTCGAGCGGGAAAGGTACTACCCGTGAGGCTTCGTTTTTAATCGCTTCAGCAAGTATTGACCTGGGGAGATCGGGGAGCGATAGAACGCGAAAAACGGAATGAAGCCCGCTTAAGGCGGCGACTACCCGCCTTTCCTTGATACCTTGAAGATTGAAAAGCTCCTTTATCTTTACGGCTACCTGTTCCTCGTTATTTACAATACCATCGCTGACCAGGCCCGGTTCCAGCAGCAGGCTTGCCCATTTGATAATGCTCTTACCCTTGGTTACCAGGACCTTTATCTCGGTATCTTCAATATATAAACTTACTTGCGTCGTCATATTAACCACCTTTATAGGATAGGATTTTAATATCTATAACCGCCTGCGACTGGCTTTCTTCATCGGATTCTACGGTACCTTCGGCTATGAAACTCATATCAACATATTCTATTATGGTCGTATTAAATTCGACGCCTACCTCTATTACCGATAAATATTGTAAAATATTATATTCGTAACCTTCTACGGTAAGGCTGAAATCGGTGGCTTCGTATTTAATATTATTCAGCGTCACAATGTAGGTTTCGGAGCAGGTCATTTCCATTATTTCCACTTCAACTATATCGGCTATGTGAAATAGCAGGTCGCTATACTCTATGCTGGATACCGAGTCTATGAATTCGCCTTCAACATCTTCTAGTTCTTCAAGAGCCAGGGCGAGCTCGGCTTCTAGTCGGGCAAGTTCTTCTTCAAGGTTTGTTACCTGGGAGTTAAGATCGGGCAGTTCAGTTTGCACCAGTGCCAGCTGTTCCTCCGTCAAATTCTGTTCGTCAATCCCGTCCTGGTATAGCGTGAAGAGGAAAACACCGCCGGCGATAATAATGCCGGCTACCAGAATAACCCAGAAAACCCTGCTAAACTTCATATTACTTTCCTTTTACTTACTATTTAAGTTGGTTAATATTCTACCAAATATGTCAAGAGTGTTAAATATACCGGTTAATTGATTTTCCACGATAATACGCCCCAGAAGGCGCCGGTGACCATACCTGGGAAATTAATATTAAGACCCTCAAAACCACCTTCCGGGTATGTTATGCTGGTACCGGGCTGCAAATCCACCTCAACATCACCGGCTACCGAGCCATAAAAATTACCTCCGGGTTGTAGAGTGGTTGTGCCGGTAACCGACATTATAAATATAGGTTCTTCCATACCTGCCTCGATATTGGGCGCAAAATAGACATCACCTATGGCAATAATAACACCTGGCCCAACTATGGTGCATTGACCACCAATCCAGAGTGCCGTTCCAGAAGTTCCTCCTCCTGTCAAATTGCTCTCTACGAAGATAGTATTCCCGTTAAGATCTAGGGTAAAATCTTTCGCTGTATTACCGATCTTAGTTTGGCCGCTTACATAAACCGTACCGTCGAGCGTCAAAGTGGCGTTGGTATTATTGGAATTTAATATATCAAGAGTACCGATTCTATATAGCGGCCCTTTACTGAGGTTTACGCCATTGAGATTTAATATAGATGAACTATATTCATTAGCGGGGTCATCCACCTGCCACCAGTAGAACTTGATTAAGTCCGCAATCTCCTTCGATGTGTCAGGCCAGTCTCCCGTATAACCTTCAACTGGTCCATTTTCACCACTAGGAGGATCGACCAAATCTTCCCAGTGTGGCGGAAAGTCAATAGTACCCGGAGTGGTTATGACATTATCAAGGATTCCGGAGTAGTCTGCGGTTATATCGTTGGTTAGAACTTCCAAAGTCGTGCTGCTGCCGTCACTTGATGTAGACGTAGAGAAAATCTGCCAGACCGTGCTGTCAATATACTGTAAGGTAATCTCGACGCTTTTACCGTTAACATCGGCGATGCTGTAAGTTCCGCTATAGTAAGTGATATTTGGGGTTCCCGGGTCGTCATCGTGGTCTACCGAATAAGGAGGTAAGCCATAAAGTGTTATACCATATACTTCTGCTGTGGTAGTATCTTCTATACCTGCGCCCTCGTGCTGTATCTGCCAGATGGCGTCTTCCACGCCGGCGTCGGCGGCATAGAGTTCATCTGTTTCATTCTGGAAAAGAGTGCCGGCGTTCAACCCGGTGTTCATGTAGTTTAACAGGGGGGTTATTACCAGGCCGCCCACTACCAAGAGCACCAGTGCCAGGAGGAATACCTGCCCCCTCTCTTCTTTAGCTATTTTCTTTAATAATGTCTTCATCTTCCTCTACATACCCGTATCACTAATCTTAGTCCGGCCTCATGTTGATTTCATATACCCTGTTTTCAGTTGCCGTTCTAAAACCTGTAACCTCGGCTGTTACATCTACCACTATCTTTTTAGCGCTTATGGCGCAGTCAATATAGCTGATAAACTGGGCAATGTGGGTTGTACTGAAGAGCGAATAGCTTGTGTTAGGATCGAATTCATCCTCTCTGATATTATCTGTTTGATACTCGTTTCTTAATAATGTACCGTCAGATAAGGTATAGATGACTTTGTGGTTTATAATAAGGCTAATAACATTCTGGGTGTAAGGTGGTTCCAGAAGCGCTTCCGTTTTCCAGTCTGTATACTCCGTCCAGGTAAGGGTAAGCTTTTCGATTTCAGCGGTTCCCGCGTCATCGGTGGAGCTTGCCGTGATTGACATCTGCCCGTCCTGGCTCATCCAGTAGCCTACCTGCTGTACCTGGCGGGTAGCTGTCATCTGGTTGCTATTCTGGATGTTGCCGGCGACCACCTGAAAAACAGCCCCGGAAATAGCGGTTATGATAACTCCGGTAATGGCAATAGCCACCAGCAGTTCTACCATGGTGAAACCACCCTGGTCCTTACGGAATAGCCTGGACAGGTAGCTTCTCATCGGTCTAGTTTATACTCCTCTATCTCAAGCACGATTTTACCGTCGTGCTTGATAACCAGAAATATCCTCTGGATGCCGATATCGCTGGCGCTGGCTTCATAGCTCTGGGTATCCCAGGGGACGCCGATAATATCTGAAACTATATTTCCAACTCTGTTGTAGCTCCATATCTCGAAATGCTCCGGTATATCTACCAGCTTGGTATAAATAAATTCGCCGTTTGCAGCGGCAGGTTGATAGCCCTCTTTTTTAATAGATTCGAACTGGCTTCTGGCCAGGCTTTCGGCAGTAGCTCGCTCGTCGGAAATGATGTTGGCTTTGCCGGCGGTGGCGATAGCAAACAGGAAGGCGCTGGCGATTATCCCGATAATGGCTATGCCCACCAGCACTTCTATCAGGGTAAGACCCTTCTGGTTCTTTATTAAATTCTTCATTTTGTTAACTCATTTGCCCGTAGAGGCTGTACATAGCCGATACCATAGCTACGGCGAGGAAGGCAACTACAAGGCCGATACCTATGGTCATCATAGGCTGTATCAGACCTATGGCATTAGTAATGCGGTCATCTGTTTCCATATCATAGGTAACTACTACCGTGGAAAGGGTATCATCCAGCTTGCCGGTCTCCTCGCCGACGTGGATCATCTGGACCATAAGAGGCAAGAATATCGGCCTCTTGGCCATTGGCCTGGATAAACCCTCGCCTCTTATAAGCTCATAATGGACCTCGGTTAGCGCTTCGGCTACCTTTTTATTACCGGCGGAGCTTACCGCCTGGGACATAATTTCAGGTAGCGGCAGGCCGGCCCTGAAAAGTAGTGATATTGTCTGGCAGATGCGGGAAAGTTCGCTTAACTGAATGATGCGGCCGATTACCGGCGTCTTGAGAACTACTCGGCTCCACCAGTATTTGCCGTTCGGTGTCCTGATATATATTACTAGAGCGATTATAAATGCTACTATACCACCCAGAAGGTAGACGCCGTAATTTACCAGCCAGTCTGTGATACCTATTAATGCGCGGGTGGCAAAAGGTAGCTGAGCACCCATAGAGCCATAAAGCTCGCTAAAGGTGGGAAAAACATAGACGACCATCAGAGCAACAACGGCTAAGGCAACCACAGCTACTATTATCGGGTAAGTCAAAGCACTTTTTATTTTCTTCTCTGTTTTAATGGTCCTCTCCATAAAATCGGCCATATTTCTTAGCACGATTTCCAGGTTGCCGCCCTGTTCACCGGCGCCGATAGCACGATAGAAAACCTGAGAGAAGACCTTTGGGTGTTTGCTGAGAGCGATAGAAAGAGAAGAGCCACCCCTGATATCGGAAGCTATCCTTCCGAGTATATTCTTAAAGTTACGATTAGCCGTCTGTTCCTGAAGAAGTTCAAAAGCGGTGACGATATCAATGCCGGATTCAAGTAGTAAGGCCAGCTGGCGGGAAAAAAGCGTTATTTCAGTTGGCTTAACCTGCCCGATACCCAGGTTTATTTTGCCAAGGTCAAAGAAAGGTACATATTGTTTCAGGCTGAGCACGCGATAGCCACTATAGCTCAAAAGCCGTTCGGCAGCTTCTTCGCTATCGGCCGGTACCCGACCCTTTATCAGTTTTTGCTCTTTGTTATAAGCTACATATGAATATTCCATTTTCTTATCCTTAAATCTGTACTTCCGGTGAGTAGGCGCAGCGCAATACCTCGGCGGGTGTGGTGATGCCATCTTTTACCTTTTGCATGCCATCGTTTATCATGGTCTTCATGCCCTCTTTAATTGACTGAGCGCGTAATTCGGCCGAGCCGGAGCCGCTGACCAGCATTCTTCTCATGCTATCGCTAATCACCAGTATCTCGAAGATACCTACGCGACCCAGATAGCCGGTATAAGCGCAGGCTTTACAGCCGCCTCCGTAAAGAAACTTTGTTTTACTCTCACCGATTTCCCGCTCATAAGCGATTTGCTCTATAGTTGGCGCTTCGACTTCATGACTACAGTAAGGGCAGATACGGCGAACCATACGCTGGGCTACGGTGCCGATGACGGCAGAGGCGATAAGAAATGGCTCTATACCAAGGTCCAGAAGACGGA
>DAOUMG010000186.1:0-8029 GCA_034411935.1 Dehalococcoidaceae bacterium | reverse complement strand
CCTCGTCGCCGAACCGGTACTTGCGCCAGGCATCAGCGAGCTCTGGCGGAAGCTATTAAAAGGGCGCGTTTTATAGCTCTGCTGCCTTATGTTGCCGAGCATATTCGCATAGCCGGCAACGTTGCCTCGATAAGTCCTATGCCGATAAAGGAAAAAGAAAAGAAGGAAGAGGCGCCTGAAAAGATAGAGAAGGCTGAAAAGATAACCAAGGAACCTGAAAACGCCAAGGAAACGGATAAAGAAACTAAAAAAGCTGAAGAAAAACATGAAAAGGCTGAGAAGAAAGAAGTATCTTCCTGAATATATCAGTTTGCTTTTTTAGTTGATTCCCAAAGAAATACCGAAGAAATTTAAATCTAGAGATTGGTTTAGAGAAAAAGAATGGCTACCAAAAGAACATATCAGCCAAAGAAGATCCCCAGGAAAAGAGAGCACGGCTTTCTATCCAGAATGAGCGCGCGTGGCGGCCAAGCAGTACTAAAAGCCAGACGCCTAAAAGGGCGTAAGCGCTTGACGGTAGTCTAATATAAACTTTAAGACAGGTTATGAAGTCAGAAAATTATCTGACAAAAAGTGAGCATTATACTCTGGTCTTTAAGAAGGGGATTTCACGGGCTAACAATCTGGCGGTGATTAATATCCTATCCAATGGACTTGAAATATCAAGATATGGGCTGGTAACCAGTAAGAAGGTCGGCGGAGCCGTAATCAGAAATAGGGTAAAACGCCGGCTACGCGAAATAACAAAGAGATTGCCAGTGAAACCGGGGTGGGATATCGTTCTGGTAGCCCGACCGGCAATGGCAGAAGCGGAACATCAGTATATAAAGGACAAAATAAGAGAACTACTGGCGAAGATGAAGATACTAGCGGAGAACGATGAGGAAGATAGCCCTGGCGCTAGTTAGATTTTATCAGTTGGCAATTTCACCGGTAATGCCATCATCCTGTCGATATACGCCCCCCTGCTCCCAATATACCTATGAGGCTATATCAAAATATGGAGTAATAAAAGGTATCTGGCTGGGTACCAAGAGGCTGGCACGTTGCCACCCGTTACATAAAGGCGGCTACGACCCGGTGCCGGAACAGGGATGCAAATAGCTGTGAAAGATAAGAAACTAATATTTAATTACGGTCTGCTGATTACACTAATACTGGTTCTGGTGTTTTCTTTCTCGGGCTGCTTCGGAGGCGGGGCTAGATCTATAGGCTGGTCGGGGATATCTTTTACCGGAGATAGCCTTTACCTCGGCTCGATGGACGGCAAAATAGTCTCTCTAACTATAGAAAACGGCCGTGGCGGAAGTCCGATTTCCCTGGATGAGCAGGCATCTAACGGTGGTGGTTGTATGGCGGCTGCGGCTGCTATAGGTATATACGGAACTCCGGTAATCGTTGACGGCATAATGTACATCGGAGGTGCCGGGCTGGGTAGCGATACCGGCAGGCTTTATTTATTTGATACCAGCAAAGGGGAAGTAGTAGATAGATTACCCAGGGGCGAAGAAGTAGGACCCGTTATAGGCGGGCCAGTGGTGGCCGACGGTGTAGTCTATTTCGCTTCTGTGGATGGTAATGTTTATGCCTTTAATACGGCTAACGGCAGTGAAATCTGGCGTTTTAAAACTGAAGGCAAAATATGGTCAACCCCGATACTCTATCAAGATACGCTGATAGTAGGTTCCTTCGATAAAAAATTATACGCCATAAATATAGCCGATGGCAGCCAGAAGTGGAGCTACGAAGCCGGGGGGCCGATTGCCTCGAAGGCTCTTATTTTTGAAGACACCGTCTACTTCGGCTCTTTTGACCGTAATTTCTACGCCGTTAATTTTAACGATGGCAGCTTTAAATGGCAATTCGCAGCACAGAGCTGGTTCTGGGCGGCACCGCTTGTGTATAACGGAGAAATTTACGCCCCCTGTCTTGATAAAAACGTTTATGTTCTGGACACCGAGCAGGGGACAGAAATAGAAAAATACGAGCTAAGCGGGCAACTGGTATCCTCGCCGGTGCTGGTGGATAACATGATTGTAGTGGCTACCAAAGAAGGCAAGCTGCATATAATAAATGGCGATGGCCGGGATATAAGGTTGCTTACAGACCTGGCTCTATCCGTTTCGGCGCCGCTTTCGGCATATGAAGGTATAATATTTGTCCATACCCAGGAAAATGAAACGATATATGCGCTTGACCCGGAGACCAGAGAGGTCGTCTGGAGTTACACTTTACAGTGAGGAAGCTTAGTTGGATATAGGAGCTATCTGGGATTTAATAATCCTTAATCCTCTGATAAACGGCATGGTCTGGCTGTCGGACGTCCTGTTCAGCAGCTTCGGATTAACTATCATAATACTCACCATAGTTGTAAGGGGGTTGATGTATCCCCTTACCATGAAGCAGCTCCACGCCACACGGGCGATGAGCGAATTGCAACCCAAGCTTAAGGAAATACAGAAGAAATACGCCAAGGATAAAGAGCGGCTGGCGCAGGAGCAGATGAAGCTCTACAGGGAGTCCGGCGTAAGCCCTACCGGCTGCCTGTTACCGATGCTGGTCCAGATGCCCATCTGGATTGCCCTTTACCAGTCTATTATAAGGGTAATGGCGGTAACCCCCGAAGATTTCCTGAACCTTTCCAACAGGCTTTACGACTGGCCGGTGCTCTATAAGGTACTCCCAATAGATAACCAATTCCTGTGGCTGGACCTGGCAAAGCCCGATTATATACTGGCGCTTCTGGTAGGCGTAACGATGTGGATGCAGCAAAAGATGGTTATGCAGAGGTCTGCCGACCCAAAACAGGCGGCACAGGGGCAGATGATGCAGACGATGATGCCGTTGATGTTCATCTTCTTGTCCATCTCATTCCCAAGCGGGCTGGCTATATACTGGGTAGCTTCAGCTATAATTACCATCGTGATACAGTACTTCGTGACCGGTTGGGGAGGTATGCAGCCCTGGATAGATAAGCTAAGAGGGCTCATAGTCCGCGATACCGGCGTAAAGAAGCGTATCGCTGAAGTAGAAAAAGAAAAGGCTCAAATAGAGATGGCTGCTGCCGATATAGAAAAAGAAGAGGCAGCTGAGGCTGATATAATAGAAGAAGAGGTTCCGTCAGATGAAAGAGGTGGAAAAGAGCGCCAGGAGCGTCGAGAAGGCTATCGAACTAGCCTTAGAAGCACTAAGCGCAAGTCGGGAAGAAGTAAGAGTAAACGTCATAAGCGAAGGTAATCCGGATATGCCGGAGGACGAGCAAGCCACAGTAGTGGTAAGCATGCTTGATGACGGAGAGGAAAGCCCTGAAGCACAGCCAGAGGATGAATCTGCCGGAGCTATTCGCGAGGTGCTGCAGGGTTTGCTGGGCAAGCTCGGTGTGGATGCTATCGTTAAAGTAAGGTCGGGAACCTGCGTGATACCCGACGAGGAAGCCGCTAATAGCATTGTCTATGATATCATCGGTGACGACCTCGGTATTCTTATCGGCCGGAGGGGGCAGACGCTGGTGGCCCTTCAGCATATGGTCAGGCTAATGGTAGCTAATCGTACCAAGTACTTTGTGCCGGTGATAATAGATGTAAATGGCTATCGGCAGCGTCGCTTAAGAGCGCTACGATCGCTGGCGCTACGGACGGCTGAACAGGTAATAGAGCGTAATATGCCTTTCTCGCTTGAACCAATGCCCGCTTTTGACAGGCGTATAATTCACCTGATACTGGCTGACCACCCCGATGTTACCACCAAGAGCGTAGGATTGGGCGAGGAACGCAAGGTAGTAATAGTTTTAAAAGAATAAGTAAAGCTTGATTTATTTTGCGATGATATGTTAACCTCTTGAAAAGAAAAGGCGATGACGGAGAAGAGTAAGAGGGCAGGCGGGTAATATAAGCGAACCTGGTACGGTGAAAGCAGGTACTATCGCTCCCTCTGAAAATCACTCCCGAGCCGCCAAACGAAAGGTGGCTTTAGTCACCGAGTAGATTTGGACGGAGTCGCCATCCGTTAGAGAAAGGCGGAGGCATAGATGTGTCTCGGAATAAGTGCCCTCATCACAAGCAAAAAGATGGGGGAAGCGGGGTGGTACCGCGGGAAGAATACCCGTCCCTGAAAGGGCGGGTTTTTTATATGGATAGGAGCGATATATGTTCGAAGCGGTAGCAAGCAAGCTAAAATCGGCGGAGCTGGAAGAAAAGATACTGGCACTCTGGAGACAAAAGAATATCTTTAAAAAGAGCGTAGAACTCCGCAAGGAAAACAAACGCTTTACCTTGTACGAAGGTCCGCCGACGGCTAACGGCAGCCCTGGTATACACCACGTACTTTCCCGCTGCTTTAAAGACGTCATCCCACGTTTCAAGGCGATGAAAGGATATTATACGCCGCGTATCGCCGGCTGGGATACCCACGGCTTGCCCGTTGAGCTGGAAGTGGAAAAAGAGCTGGGACTTGCCACCAAGGCAGATATAGAGAAATACGGCATAGCCGAATTCAACAAGAAGTGTAGAGAAAGTGTCTTCAAGTATAAGAAAGAATGGGACGAGCTGACCGAGCGTATCGCCTTCTGGCTGGACCTGGAGCACCCCTATATAACTATGGATAATACTTATATAGAAAGCGTCTGGTGGGCCATCAAGCAGATGTGGGATAAAGGGCTTATCTATAAGGGCTATAAGACGGCGGCTCACTGTCCCCGCTGCGGTACTTCCTTGAGCTCGCACGAGGTCGCCCTGGGCTATAAAGAAAACACCGAAGACCCGTCTGTATATATAAAGTTTAAAGTAGTTCCTTCACCACTATCCGAGTCGGAGCGGCAGAAGAGACTCTATGAGCTCTCACGAGAAAAGCCGACCTATTTCCTCGCCTGGACGACCACGCCCTGGACGCTGGCGGGAAATACGGCGCTGGCGGTGGCTGCCGATGCCGAGTATGTGGTAGTGGAAGTGGGGGACGAGAATCTGATTATTGGTTCTGCTCGAATAGATTCACTGGGGCTCGGTGATTGTGAGATACTGGAAAGACTAAAGGGTAGCGATTTAGCTACGATAACCGGAGTAAATTATGAGCCGCTTTATAACCCGCACCGGTTTAACGAAAAACGGCTGCGTTTCAAAGGGGACGGCAGCTCGTTGCTGGAAGAGCAGCCATCTGATGACAAGCTTACCTATCGTGTGATAGCTACCGATTTCGTCTCTATGGAAGACGGCACGGGCATAGTACACGTAGCGCCGTCTTTCGGTGAGGTGGACTTCGAAGCCGGCAAAGAGCAGGGGCTTGATTTTGTCCAGAACGTGGACCTTTCGGGTATGGTAACCGGAGACTACCCATTCGCCGGGCGTTTCGTTAAGGATGCCGACCCGCTGGTAATAGATAATCTTGAAAAAAGAGGCCTGCTCTTTAAGAGCGGAGTAATCAAGCATACCTATCCCTTCTGCTGGCGCTGCGATACGCCGGTGCTCTATTACGTCAAGCGCACCTGGTACATAAAGACCACGGCGGTTAAAGAAAGGCTCATTTCGGGCAACGAAGAGATAAACTGGTATCCGGAGCATATCAAGAAAGGGCGTTTCGGCGACTGGCTGGAAAATAACGTGGACTGGGCTTTCTCGCGAGAGCGTTACTGGGGCACTCCGCTGCCTGTATGGCAGTGCCCAAAATGCGGCAAGTACGAGTGTATCGGCGGTCTGGACGAACTTAAAAGTAAGGACGGTTTCAGCGGATTGCCGGAGCCTCTTGATTTACACCGCCCCTATGTGGATGAAATAACCTTTGACTGCCAGTGCGGCGGTAAAATGGAGAGGGCTAAAGAGGTGATAGACTGCTGGTTTGATTCTGGAGCCATGCCCTTCGCCCAGTGGCATTACCCCTTTGAAGATAAAGATATGCTTACCGACGGGCGCTTCCCTGCCGATTATATATCCGAAGCGGTTGACCAGACGCGTGGCTGGTTCTATAGCCTGCATGCTATATCAACGCTTTTATTCGGCAAGCCCTGCTTTGAAAACGTCATTTGCCTGGGGCATATCCTGGACGAAAAGGGCGATAAGATGAGCAAGGCAAAGAAGAACGTGATTGAGCCCTGGAAGGTGATTAACGATTATGGAGCGGATGCCGTTCGCTGGTATCTCTATACGACGACGGCGCCGGGTAATGCGCGCCGTTTTTCAGAAAATCTGGTAAGCGAAATATCTAAAAAATTCATAAATACGCTGTGGAACACCTATTCCTTCTTCGTGATGTATGCCAATATAGATAGCTATAATCCCGAAGAGGATAAAGGTGAAACGGAGTTTTCGGAACTTGACAACTGGATAACCTCCGAGCTGAACCAGCTTGTTTCAGAAGTGGATTCAAACCTTGAAAACTATAATCCCACCGACGCCGGTAGGAGGATAGAGGATTTCGTCAGTTACCTTTCCAACTGGTATGTGCGAAGGAGCAGGAGGCGCTTCTGGAAGAGCGAGAACGACGCCGATAAGCTGGCCGCCTACAGAACGCTATATAACTGCCTGGTAACGCTTTCCAAACTGCTGGCGCCGTTTATGCCTTTCATGGCGGAAGCGTTATACCAGAACCTCGTCTTAAGTGTATCTAAAGAGGCGACGGAGAGTGTCCACCTGACAGATTTCCCGGTAGCCGCTGAAAGTAAAATAGACGAAAGGCTTTCAAAAGCAACGCGGCTGGCGATGAAGCTTTCCAGTCTGGGCAGGGCGGCAAGGAGCAGTGCGGGTATCAAGGTACGCCAGCCGCTTCAGCGTGCCGTAGCCGTCGTATCTACCCGTAGCGAGAGGGAATTAATCAAAGGCGTTGAATCACAGATAATTGAAGAACTTAACATAAAAGAATTAAGAGTTGACGCTGACACTGGTGATTTGGACGATGAAAAGTATTCAATAGTAGAAGAGGGCGGCTATGCTATTGCTATTTTCAAAGAAGTTAACGAAGAGCTTGCCAGAGAAGGAATGGCCCGCGAGATAGTCCACCGCATCCAGAATATGCGCCGCTCGGCCGGTTTTGAGATAGCCGACTATATCACCACATTCTATCAAGGTGATGAATACCTGGATGAGGTTATCGGTAGATACGGGGATTATATAGAAAAAGAAACCCTTTCAAAACGGATAGAAAAAGGTGTATTGGAAAAAGCCGACTTAACCGAAAAATTTAAGCTGACCGGTCATGAGATAGGCTTAAGCGTTAAAAGATAGCTGAAGTTTAAGCATTATCGGGGAAACGGGCTCCATGGGTCTCTACCAGACTCTTAAACTTTTCCAGCTCGGCTTTAGCCTGGTTTACAAGCCTGCCACGCAGAAAGAAGAGCATCAGTTTAAACGGAAGCAGTTTGCCCTTTCCCGACCAGGATATAGATATCTCCGTTCCATTGCCTGATGGATTGATAGCGGTCTCTACACGGGCGGTTATGGCATCGCCTGAAACTCTTGATACATATATTCTACCCGGCTCGCAATACTCTAATCTATCCTCCATAATATAAGAGCTGCCCTTTTGCCTGTAATGCAACCGGGCGATTGCGCCGGCTTCGTCCGCTTTTCCCTTGACGACTTCGAACTTCTCTAGGTCGGTCATCCACTTTACCGAGTTATCGGGATTTATGAAGGCTTTATGGACGATATCGGGAGGCTGGTTGATATGTATGCTTATATTAAACTCGGGCATTAAAAACCTGTAAAGAAAAAAATGGGGGGTCGGATTTACCGGCCCCCTTGTGTGCGTTCTATATATTTACTTTGGGAAGGTGAGTGAGCGCTTCTTTCACTTTATCCTCGGGATAGTCATAATCCTGTAACTTGCCGGAGAGATAGGCGGCGTAGGCTGCCATATCGAAGTGGCCGTGTCCGCTGTGGTTAAACAGGATTACCTTGGACTCGCCGGACTCGCGGCACTTGAGAGCCTCGTCGATAGCTACCCTGATGGCATGGTTTGTCTCCGGGGCGCTGATGATACCTTCAGTACGGGCGAAGGTAACGCCGGCTTCGAAGGTCGCCAGCTGTTGTACAGCTCTGGCCTC
>DAOUMG010000185.1:0-6692 GCA_034411935.1 Dehalococcoidaceae bacterium | reverse complement strand
CACACGAGCCTCTGTTCCAGGACACCCTCAAGGAGGCAGGTCTGAACCCGCATCTCTTCGAGATGGTGAACCTTCGGGACCAGAACTCCTGGGTCCACAGGAACTACCCTGAAATGGCGACCCGGAAGGCAAAGGAAAGCGTCAGAATGGGGATCGCGAAGGTAACGGAACTCTACGCGGTCTCCCATCAGAAGGTTCCCGTCATCCCCGAAGCACTGGTCATCGGCGGGGGAATAGCCGGGATGTCCTCTGCGGTCTCCATGGCGGAGCAGGGGTTCAGGGTGCATCTGGTGGAGCGGTCCAATGAACTCGGCGGGATGTGATAGCCGCCATGCTGCCTGCGGGCATATATATTTGCAATATAACGAACCAGAGTACCTATAATAGGTATTTTAACCAGCCTGGCTAGAGCCATGTAGGTTTTAAGGAACCTTGACTGGTACTTACCGTAAAATGGCAATAAATGGTGCATTACTTCTCTTTTATACTTATGGCTGACTATATATCCTGAGTATCATTATCTTGACTGCCTATGAGGCATCATATATAATACTTAGGTACTATAACTTTTGATATAATAGTGCGAAATATTTAGTAATAGACTTACCAGGCCATCTCATTCTCTTTATTATCATTCTCGCATAGTAATTATAACAGAAGTAGGTTTTCTGATGAAGATTGCTATCAGTGGCAAGGGAGGAGTGGGCAAGACTCTACTGGCATCTTTGCTGGCTCGTGCTTTTGTCCGCCACGGCTATTCCGTAATCGCTATCGACGCCGATCCAGATGCAAATCTGGCGGCTACACTTGGTTTTAATCATCCTGATAAAATAGTGCCTATATCTGAAATGAAAGAACTCATCGGAGAGAGAACGGATACAGGGCAAAATAGCAAGGGCTCTTATTTTAAAATGAACCCAACGGTAGACGATATACCGGATAAGTATTCATCGGAAAAGGACGGTATCAAACTTCTGGTGATGGGTCAGGTAAAAAGGGGAGGCAGCGGCTGCTACTGCCCGGAGAATGCCCTGCTGGCGGCGCTTATGGCTCATCTGCTTATCGCCAGAAATGAAGTGCTTATTCTTGATATGGCAGCCGGTATTGAACACCTGGGAAGGGGTACCGCCAGAGCCGTTGACAGGTTGATTATCGTTGTAGAACCAGGCAGAGCCAGTATAGAAACGGCTTTAAGGATAAAAAAACTGGCCGGTGACATAGGATTAGATAAAATCTCTATCATCGGTAATAAAATACACAGCCTGGAAGAGAAAGAATTCATTGAGGGAGGGCTGGCAAACTATGACATACTCGGCTTTATCCCTTACGACCAGGCTCTGGTGAGCGCCGAGATGAAAAATACCCCTGTTCTTAACGCCAGCAGTACTATTAACGAATCGATTGATTGTATATTTCATAAGCTGTTGCCAGCCGCTTAGAAATCACTTTCTACTGGTCTATTTACATGTTTTATGAAATAATACAATTACATTTAAGCTGAAAGGAGGCTAAATAGTGGCTAAATTTGATATAACCAGTTTAGATGCGACCAAGCTAAAGGACTGGCAGATTGCCGAAGAAGCAGAGAAGCATATGAAGACAGTTCATCAGGTAGCCGATGAATGGGGAATACTGCCCGACGAACTACTACCTATGGGGCATTACCTGGGTAAGGTTGACTATGCTGCCGTGCTTGAGCGGCTCAAAGACAGGCCGGACGCCAAGTATATTGATGTCACCGCTATAACTCCTACTCCGCTGGGTGAAGGTAAAAGTACCACCACGATGGGACTGGTGCCGGGACTGGCAAAGAGGGGTAAAAATGTATCCGGTGCTATCAGGCAACCTTCCGGCGGACCTACATTTAATATCAAGGGCAGTGCCGCCGGCGGCGGCCTTTCCCAGTGTATTCCATTAACGCCCTTTTCATTGGGTCTTACAGGAGATATTGATAATGTAACCAACGCCCACAATCTGGCGATGGTGGCGCTGACATCTCGCCTGCAGCATGAATTTAATAATACCGATGAATTTCTGGCTAAAAGGAATTTAAAAAGACTAGATATAGACCCGAGAAACGTTGAGATGAAATGGATCATAGATTATTGCGCCCAGGCGCTGCGTGAGATAACAATCGGTATCGGCGGCAAGATGGACGGCTTTATGATGCGCTCCGGTTTTGCTATCTCCGTAAGCTCTGAAGTAATGGCGATATTGTCTATCTTTACTTCTCTTAAAGACTTGCGCCAGAGAATGTCAAAGATAGTAGTCGCTTATGATAAACAGGGTAATCCCATTACCACCAGAGACCTTGAGGTGGACGGCGCCATGACCGCCTGGATGCTAAAGGCTTCCAACCCCAATTTGCTTCAAAGCCTTGAGGGGCAGCCGGTGCTGGTACATGCCGGTCCTTTTGCCAATATAGCCGTCGGTCAATCTTCTATAGTTGCCGATCAGATAGCTCTTAAGCTTTCTGATTATCATGTTACCGAGAGCGGATTCGGCGCCGACATCGGCTTTGAGAAGTTCTGGAATATAAAGTGCCGCTTAAGCGGTTTGAAACCTAATTGCGTGGTAATAGTAGCTACTATCAGGGCACTGAAGATGCATGGCGGCGGTCCCAAAGTCGTTCCCGGCCAACCACTTGATGAAGCCTATATCAAGGCTAATCCAGAGCTGGTGGAAAAGGGGTGCTCCAACCTGATAGCCCATATAGAGACTGTTAAGAAATCAGGCGCCAGCCCGGTGGTCTGTATCAATAAATTCAATACGGATGCCAAAGAAGAAATCGATATCGTCAGGAGAATCGCCGGGCAAACAGGCGCACGTATAGCCCTCTCTGAGCACTGGCTAAAAGGCGGCGCTGGCGCTCTTGAGCTGGCTGATGCGGTAATAGATGCCTGCGAGGATAAAACTGATTTTAATCTTTTGTATGAAGATAAGCTAACGTTGAAGCAGAGGATTGAAAAAGTAGCCAGAGAAGTAGACGGGGCTGACGGGGTAAGCTACTCGCCGGAAGCAGAAGAAAAAGCCGAAAAGAGGGAAAACGACCCTAACATGAAAAATATGGCGACCTGTATGGTCAAGACCCACCTGAGCCTGTCTCACGACCCGGCGATAAAAGGACGCCCGAAAGGCTGGACTTTACCGATAAGCGATATATTAACCTATGGCGGTGCCGGTTTTATCGTACCGGTTGCCGGAGGTATCAAGCTTATGCCCGGCACATCTTCCGACCCGGCTTTTAGAAGGATTGACGTTGATGTAGAAACAGGCAAGGTGAAGGGTTTATTCTAAACGGCAATCTCTACCAAAGGTATAGGAAAATGGCGAACCAGACTAAACTGAAGATACTATTCAAACCTGAAAATATTGAAGCTTCTGTTGAGCAGAACGGAAACTTGCTCAAAGCAGCCACCAGCGCCGGCGTTCATATAAACGCCTCCTGCGGCGGTGAAGGCGTCTGCGGTACCTGCAAGGTGTTGATAGAGAAGGGCGAGATAGATAGCAGGCAAACTTCCTGGATAAGTGATAATGAATATAGCCGTGGTATCAGGCAGGCTTGCCAGAGCACTATACTCGGCGATATCACGGTAGTTATTCCAGAGGAATCAAGGTTGGAACCGGCGGTGTTGAAACGTGAGCTGGCTGATGAAGGTGAAGGACATAAGGTTATTGCTACAGGCTGGGAATTCAAACCTCCCGTAAGAAAAGTTTACCTTGAGATGAAGTCTCCTGAGCTAAAGGATAATACCAGCGATCTGGCCCGGTTGATGATGGCTATGAAGAAGCAAATAGACACGAGTAAAGTTCAGGTAGAGTTTGGCGTGGTGAGGAAGCTAGCCGGAGTGCTGCGTGATGGTAACTGGAAGGTAACCGCTACTCTCCTTAAAGACGGAGACCGGTTGAGACTTATTAACGTAGAGCCCGGCGATACCAGGAATCGGCTATACCTACTCGTTTTTGATATCGGTACCACAGGTGTCAGAGGGCAGCTGCTAGATTTAAATCGCGGCAAGGTTATAGCCAGTGGCATTGAATATAACAGGCAAATTAGTTATGGAGAGGATGTTATCAGCCGTATCAATTGCTGCCGCAATCCGGGCGGCCTTAAAAGCCTTCAGAAGGCTGTGGTAGATACCCTTAATAAGATTAGCATAGGCATTCTTAGGAAAGCCAGGGTCGAAAACGGAGATGTATCTCATATTATAGTCGCTGGCAATACTACTATGACCCAGTTGCTATTAGGGCTGGACCCAAAGTATATCAGGCTGTCTCCCTACGTGCCTACAGCCAGCAGCCTGCCACTGGTTACGGCAGTCTTCCTGGGAATAAAGGCTGCCGAATATACTTTTATATATGTAACTCCATCGGTGGCCAGTTACGTCGGCGGTGATATCGTAGCCGGAGTGTTAGGCACAGGTATATACCAGAGGAAAGAACTGACGCTATATATAGATATCGGCACCAATGGCGAAATTGTAATCGGCAACTCCGAATGGATGGTAACGGCGTCCTGTTCGGCAGGCCCGGCCTTTGAGGGTGGCGGTATAAAACACGGTATGCTGGCGACTACAGGAGCCATAGAAAATTTTGAAATAGAACCGGTAACTTTTAAGCATAAACTAAAGACTATAAGTAATAGCAAACCTAAAGGAATCTGCGGCGCCGGTCTGATAAGTATCGTTGCCGGTCTGTTCACCGCCGGAATAATAGATGGCAAGGGGAAGTTTAAAAGTAATATTATAAGTAAAAACATCAGAAAAAGCGCCGATGGCTATGAATACGTACTATGCCGGGCTAGTGAATCCGGGACAGGTAGTGATATCACAATCAACGAGGTTGATATAGAAAACCTGGTAAGAGCCAAGGGAGCGATTTATGCTGGTTGTCAGACTTTGATAAAGAGTATAGGCGCCAGCTGCCAGGATATAGAGCAGGCTATCGTAGCCGGTACTTTCGGCAGCAATATTGATATTGAAAAGGCGATTACCATAGGGCTTTTACCCGACCTTGATCGTAATAAGTTTATCTTTATAGGTAACGGTTCTCTGCTCGGGGCGAGGCTGACTGCATATTCGTCCGAGCTGGTTGATAAAGGACAGCAGATTGCCGGCATGATGACCAACATAGAACTTAGCGATAATGCTGACTTCATGGGCAACTATATTGCCGCCCTGTTCCTGCCCCATACCAATATAGATTATTTCCCATCCGTAAAGAGCAAGATTACTAAAATAAATCATGGAGTAAAAGCCTGATGTTTACCATTGCCGTCGCCGGTAAGGGGGGTAGCGGTAAGACATCCCTGGCTGGTCTTATAATCCGCTTTCTTTTAAACAAGAAGCTTGGCCCTGTTCTGGCTGTCGATGCCGATGCCAATGCTAATCTAGGCGAGGGGCTAGGGCTTGAAGTGGATAAAACGATAGGCTCAACTTTAGCATCATTCAACGAGGAGAAGATTAATATACCGCCGGGGTTGACCAAAGAAGCCTACCTTGAAATAAAACTGAACGAGGCTATAGTGGAAAGCAAAGGAATAGATTTGATAACTATGGGGCGCGGCGAGGGCACCGGTTGCTATTGCTACCCTAATACGGTGCTGCGCAATTTTATAGATAAGCTAAGTGCAAACTACGAATTTATTGTTATGGACAACGAGGCTGGTATGGAGCACTTGAGCCGTAAGACTACCGAGCACACCAATGAGCTATTCGTGGTCTCTGACCATTCCGTAAAAGGAGTGCGTACCATCGCTCGTATCCTGGAGCTTATAAAAGAGCTTAAACTGGATGTAAGGCATACGTCGGTTGTTTTGAGTATGGTCCCCGGTGAGATAGACTCGCATATTCTAAAAGAGCTTGACAGGCTTGGTATTTCGGTAGTAGCGAAAATTCCGTTTGATGAACAACTAAAGGAATATGACCTTGAGCAGAAATCTCTGCTTGATTTGCCGGAAGGCTCAAGTGCGGTAAGAGCGGTAGACGAAATGATGAATGGCGCGCTGGCATTCGCCAGCTAGCCCTTAAGCTTAAAAGAGGCGTAATTATGACAGCTAAAATTATCGACGGCAAGGAAATAGCCCAAAAAATACGGGAAGAGCTAAAAGCTCAGGTAGCCGAGCTTAAGAAAAGTTATGGCATCGTACCCGGATTGGCTACGGTGCTGGTTGGCGATGACCCGGCTTCCCATTCGTATGTCGGCGGTAAGATAAATACCTGTCAGGCGCTGGGTATTTACTCCGACCATCACGAATTACCTGCCGAGACTGGTGAGCAAGAACTTCTTGAGCTAATTGGAAAGCTTAATAATGATAACAAGATACACGGCATACTGGTTCAGTTACCATTACCGGAACACATAGATGAAAATAAAGTTCTTTTCGCTATCAATCCCGAAAAAGATGTGGACGGTTTCCACCCGGTAAGTATCGGCAGGATGATAATCGGAGAGGCTGGCTTTTTACCCTGCACTCCTGCCGGCATTCAGGAGCTATTGATACGCAGCGGGACCAAGATTGAAGGCGCCGATGTCGTCATCGTCGGGCGCAGCAATATCGTCGGCAAGCCTGTTGCCAATATCCTGCTCCAGAAACAAAAAGGTGCCAACGCTACAGTAACTATCTGCCATAGTCGTACCAGGGATATAGCCGCTCATACCAGGAGGGCAGATATTCTTATCGCTGCTATAGG
>DAOUMG010000184.1:0-3141 GCA_034411935.1 Dehalococcoidaceae bacterium | reverse complement strand
AAAGAAGCCGATGAGCTGATGATGCAGGGACTTTTCGCGACTCTGACCAATGTTAACTTCGATCCAGAGCGTATCGACAAACTCAAGATGCGGGTTGAAGCAGTAAAAGAAAAACTGGGTGGTGGCGAAGATTTTGACCCGGATATCCTCTTCCACGGTGATACCGACATCGTTTCCCTTCGCTCGACGCTGCTATTCGGGATGAGAGGAATGGCAGCTTATGCCTGGCACGCTCATATCCTGGGCATGGATGATCCAGAGGTTAATGCCTGGTTCTATAAAGGCATGCGGGCTGTCGGGGAAGACCACAGCGTAGATGAATGGTTATCTCTGATTATGGAATTCGGGCAGGTTAATCTAAAGTGTATGGCCTTGCTGGACGAAGCCAATACTTCAACATACGGACACCCCGTACCTACCAAAGTGAGTATGAAGGTAGAAAAGGGACCGTTTATCGTTGTGACCGGTCATGATCTGCTGGACCTTAAGTATCTCCTGGAGCAGACGGAGGGCAAGGGTATCAATATCTATACTCATGGCGAGATGCTGCCTGCCCACGGCTACCCGGAACTGAAGAAATATCCTCACCTCAAGGGTAACTACGGGACCGCCTGGCAGAACCAGCAGAAGGAATTCGATAACCTGCCCGCTCCCATTCTCTACACAACCAACTGCATCATGCCGCCCAGAGATTCTTATGCCGGGAATATTTTCACCACAGCGGTAGTCGGTTATCCCGGGTTGAAACATATCCCGGACAAAGACGGTAAGAAAGACTTCACGCCGGTTATTGAAAAAGCACTGGAACTGGGTGGCTGGGATGAGGACAAGCAATTTACCGGCATTAACGGAGGCACCGAACTGATGACCGGCTTTGCCAGAAATACGGTTATGGGAGTGGCAGACAAAGTAATCGAAGCGGTGAAATCAGGGGCACTTAAACATATATTCCTGGTTGGTGGTTGTGACGGTGCCAAACCGGGGCGCAACTACTATACCGAATTCGTCAAACAGACCCCGGCAAATACGGTGGTACTGACACTTGCCTGCGGTAAATACCGCTTCAATGACCTCAACATTGGTGAGCTCGCCGGCCTACCACGTTTACTTGACATGGGACAGTGCAACGACGCCTACTCGGCCATCCAGGTAGCCGTAGCACTGGCCAAGGCGTTTGATTGTGATGTTAATGAATTACCGCTTTCCCTGGTACTCTCCTGGTACGAGCAGAAAGCTGTATGTATCCTGCTCACCCTTCTTTCACTTGGGATCAAGAATATCTACCTGGGGCCTTCATTGCCTGCTTTCGTATCGCCTACTGTGCTTGATGTCCTGGTTGAAAAATTCGACCTCAAACCGATATCTACACCCGAAGCTGATATGAAGGCCATGCTAGAGTAAATACGGCGGGCTAACTTATAAGGAGGTTTAACTTTAATGGACATAAAAAATAAAGCAGGAAACACTCTGATAGCTAAATCCGCCGAAATGACCGCTCTGGTTGATTACCAGAGCGGCACGGTTGTAAGCCGTACAATAATCGAACGGAATACAGGTACAGTTACCGTATTCGCTTTCGATAAAGGTCAGGGATTGAGCGAGCATACTGCACCTTTTGATGCCTTGGCCTATATTATCGATGGTGAATCTGAAATTACTATCAGCGGCCGAAGTATCCGGATGAAAGCTGGAGAAGTGGTCATCATGCCGGCTCATAAACCGCACGCTCTGAAAGCGGTCGAGAGATTCAAGATGATGCTGGTCATGATAAAGGGCGACTGAGACATTAAGACACTGGCGTAGGGAGGTGAGATTATGAGCGGAAAATGTCCAGGACAAGATATGAGGAACCTGAAGGCCGCGTTGTATAAGTGCCCTAATTGTGGCAATGAAGTCGAGATGTTTTCCGATGAGCTCAGGATTAAATGCAAGAAATGCGGCCAATATGTTTATAAGGAGCAAGTACCGTCCTGTATCGAATGGTGCGCTTCGGCTCGACAGTGCCTCGGGGAGGAAAGATGGAAAGCCCTGCGTGGGATTGAATAGTAGAAGTTGCGGTGTAGGTCATGAATTCGAAATCGGTTAAAGGTAAAACGAAGATTAAAGAAGCAAAGCGTCCTTACAATCAATGTATCGGTTGCCGGAAACCATGCGGTATGACTGGCCTTTGCACAAGACCATGGCCCGAATTTGCCATACGCCAAAAAGAGGGAGTTGTTGATTGTTCGGGAAAGGATATCCGGCGGGTGGCATTATACAAATGCACAAACTGCGGCACTGAGGTCGAGGTATTTTCCGATGAACCTGGGTATAAATGCGGAAAATGCGGCCAGTATGTTTCTACAGAGCAGGCGGCGCCCTGCATCGAATGGTGCGCTTCGGCACGACAATGTCTAGGGGAAAAGCGATGGCAGGCCTGGCGGCGGGAGGCGACAGACATAAATGGCAGATGCCCGGGCCGGGATAAGGATAGTCTGAAAGCGGGGGTATACAGATGCCCGCATTGCGGTAATGAGGTTGAGATGTTTACCAGTGAGTCCATGGTTAGGTGCGGGAAATGCGGTCATTACGTATACAGAGAGCAGGTGACACCCTGTGTTGAGTGGTGGGCTTTAGCAAGGCAGTGTCTGGGGGACAAGAGGTGGCGAGCTTTGCGAGGGGTATATGATTTTCCAGAAACAATAGCCTGATTATTTCGGAACCGGAGAAGTGGTCAGCGTTGTTATCCAGCCTGAAATGATAGCTGTTGCAATGAAAAATAATCGCGGTAATATGAATTATGGCGGTTAAGCTTAGCTTTGCTAGAAATTGCAGGATACGATACTGCTGTCTTCACCTAGCTCTTACGGGGGAATTATCAAAAAGGTATGTGTATTACCTGATAAATGTCAAATAGTACTACCTATTGATACCTTGGCTTAAAAATTTGAAGCTAAAGTGGAGCTGAGATATCAATAGGTAGAACTTTTCAATTCATATTTCTAATTAGTTAAAGACGTCATAAATTGGGTGCTGTTTGAGCCCTATGCTCCCAATTAAATTGACCTCAATAATTTATATTTGCTGATGATAAGTCACTTACTTTAATTGCATCTCAGTTGCTATAATAGCAAGTTGAGTACGATTAAACACTCCGTATTT
>DAOUMG010000183.1:0-6191 GCA_034411935.1 Dehalococcoidaceae bacterium | reverse complement strand
CCCGGAAGATATACCGGCCAGTATGCCTTCTTCCCTGGCTAATCTCCTGGCCATCGTTATCGCATTACTGTCGGTAACCTTGATTACTTCGTCAATCAGTTCTACTTTCAAGATATCGGGAATAAAACCGGGGCTGATACCCTGAATCTTATGGACTCCTGGCTTACCTCCCGAAAGGATAGCCGACTTAGCCGCTTCGGCGGCAATGATCTTTACACCGGGCTTCTTTTGCTTAAGAGCTTCAGCAACTCCGGTGATAGTGCCGCCGGTACCCACGCCGCAGACGATTACATCTACTTTACCTTCCGTATCCCGCCATATCTCCTCGGCGGTGGTCAGGCGATGGATTTCAGGATTAGCCGGATTTTCAAACTGCCCTGGCATGAAGTAACCGGGGTTCTTTTGTTTAATCTCTCTGGCTTTTTTTAGAGAGCCCTGGGTGCCTTCGCTACCCGGTGTCAGCATCACCTCGGCTCCCAGCGCGTGAAGCAACTGGCGGCGCTCAAGAGACATGCTATCAGGCATTACGATTATAAGTTTATAACCCCTTGAAGCGCAGACAAAAGCCAGGCCTATGCCCGTATTACCGCTGGTAGACTCAATAACAACTGTATCTTTTGTAATTAAACCCTGATCTTCGGCGGAAAGTATCATCGCCACACCGATTCTGTCTTTGATGCTGCCCAGCGGATTAAAAAACTCCAGCTTGGCTACCAGTTGCGCCCCAGCGTCTTTGGCAATACGACCAAGACGTACCAGAGGCGTATTGCCGATAAGCTCGGTAACATCCCGGGCTATCCCCCTGGTTAAGCAGGGTATCTCTATACCTTTATAGTTTAGTTTCTTATTCTTTTCAGCCATAAGATAGCTTATTCTCCCACTTCCTTGCCTATCCAGTCCAGGTACTGGCTGCTACCGCCGACTACCGGCAGGGCGATTATCTCAGGGTTCTCGTAGCTGTGTATCTCTTTTACCAGAGCTTCCACCTCATCAAGCAGCGATTGATTGGTTTTTATTATCAACAGGCTTTCGCTGGTCTGGTCTATTTTTTCCTGCCACCAGAAAAGCGAGACGATGCCGGGCACAATGTTAACACAGGCAGCCTTCCTCTGCTCAAGCAGCACCCTTGCTATCAGCCGGGCTTCGTCATCATCGGCGGCGGTAACCAGAACTATAATATACTTTTCTTCCATAATCCAGCCTTCATTCAGGTAACTTTAAGCATCCTGTCTACCGATGCACTGGCTTTTTTACGAATTTCATCGCTTACGCTTACCTCGGGAGCCATTACCCTCAGGCAGCCCCTTATTTTCTCCAGAGTTATCAGCTTCATATTAGGACAGATAGCCTGCTCGGAAATAGGTATAAACTTTTTACCAGGGTTTTCTTTTTTAAGGCGGTAGATTATGCCTATCTCGGTGCCGACGATAATCTCTTGAGCCTCGGATTCCCTGGCATAGCGGCATATACCGCCGGTGCTCAACGCTTCGTCCGCCAGGGCTATAACCTCGGGGCGGCATTCCGGATGGACGATTACTTTTGCCTTGGGATAATCCCTCCTCAAATCTACGATGTCATCCGGCTTTATCCTGGCGTGGGTGGGGCAGAAGCCCGGCCAGAGGTGCATCCGACGCCCGGTACGGCTCTCTACATATTTGCCCAGATACTGGTCGGGAACGAAAATTATTTCACCTGCCGGCAGACTCTCGATAACTTTGACGGCATTTGCCGAGGTACAGCAGATATGGCACTCAGCCTTCACTTCGGCGGTGGTATTAACATAACAAACCGCTTTGGCTCCGGGAATCTCTTTTTTCATTTCTCTTAAGTCACCGGCGCTAATCATATCGGCCATCGGGCAGCCGGCATTCAAATCGGGTAACAATACTTTCTTGTCCGGGCAGAGGATTGAAGCCGTCTCAGCCATAAAGTGGACACCGCAGAAGACTATTACCTCGGCATCTGTTTCGGCGGCGATGCGCGCCAATTCCAGCGAATCGCCGACATAATCGGCTATATCCTGAACCTCGCCCAACTGGTAATTATGAGCCAGCACTACCGCCTTTTTCTCCATTTTCAAGGCGGTGATATCCCTTATAAGGGCACTGTTATCAGCCGCCATCGGTACTTACCCTCCAGCCGTGACTGTAGACATTCATCCTGTCTCCCCGTACAAAACCCACCAGTGTAATACCCAGCTTTTCTGAAAGCTTAACTCCTAAATCCGTCGGCGCTGCCTTTGAGATGAGAAACGGCACGCCCCTTTTGGCTACCTTGAGTACTATCTCTGAAGAGACACGCCCGCTGGTCAACAAAATTTTATCCCCCGTTTCGATACCATCAAGCAGGCAGCGTCCGAACACCTTGTCTATGGCGTTATGACGGCCGATGTCCTCGGCAAACAGCTTTATACCACTTTCGTCACATAACGCGGCACTGTGAGCGCCGCCGGTTGACTTGAATATATCCGAGCGTTTCTTAAATTCATCCATCTTCTCCGTAATCCAGCCAAAGTCCAGCATGTTCTCGGAACGCACCAGCTGGTAGTCATCCATTCCGCCATCTTTATACAGCGCGGCGCCGCGGGCACCGCCTGAGGCTATAAACCGCCGTTTGAAAATGCTTCCGACGCCTTTCTCAATTTCCTGAGCCTCTACCTTTACAACCCATTTATCATTATCAATATCAATCTTTTTTATATCATCTTTACTTCGTATGAAACCTTCCGAAAGTAAAAAGCCTACCGCTAGAAAGTCAAGCATCGTCGGTGAGCAAGCCAGCGTTACCAGTTCCTGGCCGTTAAAAACTATGGTGAGCTGAAACTCGCTGATAACTTCATCATCAGTTTCCAGCCTGTCGCCACCTTCTATGCGCAGGATAGGCAAATGTGTGGTGCTATCCAAATTTATTCTCCTAAAAGAGATTTATCGGAGCGGATTATCTGAAACATTCCGCCCAGCGGCAGTTTTCTATCATTTACCGTAAAACCGGCTTCTTTAAGCTGGCGGGGCAATACGCCGTCATGCGCCATCTTGTAAGCCACCTTCTCTTCAAAGATACGTAAAAACAAGCCGATAATCAGGCGTGGCAGCGGGCTGCCAGGCAGGTTATAATCCACGATAAACAGGCTGCCGCCCGGTTTCAGCACGCGGTAGAGCTCTTTCATAGCCCTGAGCCGTATCTCATCGGGCATCTCGTGCATGCCGTAGGAGATAAATGCCTTATCGAATGTTCCTTCCTCGAAGGGTAAATTGTCGGCGCTGGCTCGTCTGAAGGTAACCGGCAGGTCGGTTACTTTCTTCTTAGCCCTGGTTATCATATCTTGCGAAAGGTCGACGGCGGTAACATGACCGTTTGAGCCCACTTTTCGGGCAACCAGAGAGGTCAGCGTACCGGTACCACAGCAGAGGTCCAGCACCTGCTCGCCCTCTTTTACCGAAGCCATCTCAACTACCTTTCTCCTGAAGCGGTTTTCGCCGCCAAAAGGTATGAAAGACAGCTTGACGATAAAATCATACACACGCGACCAGGTCTTCCAGTGACCATGTTCATAGTACTGCGGCGTTTCAAAATCATCTTTTTTCAATACTTCTGCCTGTTTCATGAAATAAAGCCTAGCCTTCCAGTTCCCAGTACTTTTTTAAAGCATTATAGAAAGCATTCCAGAAGGGATCAACTATGGGATGTTTAAGCTCCTGCTCCTTACCCTTTTTAACTAAAACCATACCCTTATCCACCCCGGTTAGCTCGCCGACGATTGAACACGGAATGCTCTTCTTTTTAAGAGCAGCCACCACCTCTTCGGCTTTATGCGGACGGCAGATTATTATCAGCGTTCCCTCGCTTATTGCTGCGTAGGGGTCTATCTTAAAGTAGTCACAGACCTTGTTAACACATTCATCTATAACTATCTTTTCCTGCTCTACCCTTACTCCCAGCCCGGCCGCCTCGGCCAGCTCGTAGAGACCGCCCCAGACGCCGCATTCGGTAGCGTCGTGCAGAGCGGTAACGCCGTGCTCCCTCACGCCTACGCTAACCGCCGTTAAGGCATCCTCAACTACCGACATCTGGTAAAAAACCTCTTCGGCGCGCCCGGCGAAAGCCGAACCGAACTCCTTCTTTAAAAGCCCGGGAAACATGGCGGCGAAGATACCGGTGGCTTCTATGGCCGGCCCCTTGGTGATGATTATTTTATCGCCGGCGCGGGCCAGTGCGGGAGTAACATAATCATTTTTCTCACCGACGCCGATAACGGTAGCCCCGCCGACCATAGGGTAATGGCAGTTTTCGTAGCGGGCGGTATGCCCGGTAATGACAGTAATACCCAGTTTCTCACATTCTCTATGCATCGTCCGCCACATTATATCCAGCTGCTGTCTGGTCATCTCCATCGGCAGGTTTAAATCTATTGAGAGGTAGCGTGGTTTAAGGCCGCTGGTAACCGAATCCGAAGCCAGTATATGAACGGCGAACCAGGCGGCGCGTTCCCAGCCGTATTCGGGGACGATGAAGACAGGGTCGCAGGTAAAGGAAACCGCCTTATCCCCTATCTCTGCAATGCCTACATCAACGCCGTGCCGGGGACCGACCAGCACACTTTTATCTTTCGCTCCCAGGTGGGGAAAGATAAGCTCTTTAAAGATTTCGGCTGAAATTTTGCCGATCTCGGGAATATCACCCATTACCTATAGGCCTCCGTATTGCTATATAAACTGATATATAAAGTAATATAATAGCAGAACTTAGGGGGAAATGGCATCCTGGGGATAGCTAATACGCTTTTTAAGGCTGCCGGTCTTCCTCATCCATAGAGCGGATGAATATCTCAGGCACCTGGGGCGAATCCGCTTCCAGCCACTTCTTAAGACAGCTCTTAGAGCAGAAGCTATGCCTCTCGATAGATTCCGCTCCCTTAAGCAGAGAGACTATTAACCAGCCGCGTAGTACCTCGCAGGGGAGCTCGTCCTGACCCAGTTCCACCCTGACACCACACAAACTACAGACGCTACATCTACCTGGCATCTAACACTCCCGCTATAGCAGAGATATCGGCTTACCCTTTCAGGATACTATAGAACGGTAAAGGTTTCAAATTGATACTATTAGTCTCTTAAATAGATTAGCAAACACGGTAGGATATTTATAAATAGAAAGTAACTGATACCGGAACAGCGCCCCAGCCATCAGATGGGGCAACCAAGAAAGCCGGGTAAAATGCGAACTATACGCCAGAGGCTACCGGGAAACCGCTGGTCATCTGGCTCTTTAAGTCTTTACCTATTAAAAGCGCCTCAACACCGGGCAGGCTCTCGCAGAGAGCCAGCGCGGCATCCATGCCCATCACCATCGCCGCCGTAGCCAGGGCATCGGCGTAGGTGGTATCGCCTGCCATTACCGAAGCGCTGGCCAGCTCACCGGGGCACAAGCCCAGCCTGGGGTCTATGATATGGTGATAGCTGTAATCGCTGGTAAAGGCGGATTCATAATCACCCGAGGTGGCGATACAGCCGCTTGACGACTGGACGACTTCGTAATAGCCGGTTAGCGCCCTGGGGTGGACGATGCCTATCTTCCAGGGATTGCCGTCCTCGCGCATGCCGGAGAGGGAAAGGTCTCCGCCGGCCTCGACCAGCAGCCGGGTCATCCCCCTGGCCCTCAACAATTCGGCTGCCTTATCTACGATATAGCCCTTGGCGATACCGTCAAGGGTAACGGCGGCACCGTTCTTGCCCAAGGTGATATCCCGCCCTTTGATAGTAAGCGATTTGTAGCTCACCAGCTGGACGGCGCTGGCTATATCCTGTGCCGTAGGAGGGCTACCGGTTTCGGAAAAGCTCCCGCGGTAAAGCTCAAGAAGCGGCAGTATGGTAATATCAAAGGCGCCACCGGTCAGCTCGGAGTATTGCTGCGCCCGCTCAAGCACCGAGACCAGCTCGCTAGAGGCGCCGATTACCTGGCCGTTATTATTGAGCCGTGCCAGTTCGCTGGCCGGGTCGTGCCTGCTTAATATGCAGGAAAGTCGGCTGATTTCGGCAAAGGTGTCCTGGGCTGTCTCTTTTGCCCTGTCTTCATCGTCATCCACCACTTTTATAGTTATATAGGTGCCCAGCAGGGGACGTGTTTCAGAATATGTTTTAGCTGCGGCATTGGACACCAGTTCCTTGATTCCCAGTCCCCCCATAGCCAGTACG
>DAOUMG010000182.1:0-3815 GCA_034411935.1 Dehalococcoidaceae bacterium | reverse complement strand
AAGTTTGAGGACGGGCAAGGATAACTTTATTGTCAAAGATAACACCGCCGCCGATTCGTGCCAGGCCCTGTTTCTTATCAAAACGGATGCCATTTGACCTTGCCAGATTCCTGATGCAGATGAAGCCTATGTTATGACGGTTGTTCGTATATTGCCTGCCGGGATTGCCCAGTCCTGAAATAAGAAACATTTAATCCCTTTTCCCCAGAAGTTTTAATAAATCGCTTTCATTAATCTGTCGGATGCCCATTTCACGAGCTTTTGTCAGCTTGGAGCCCGGCTCTTTGCCCACCACCAAGCAGCTCGTATTATTGGTGATATTATCCTTGGCAGTACCGCCGAGCTCTTTTATTATTCTATGGGCTTCATCACGGCTGAGTGCCTCCAGGCGGCCGGTGATAACGAACTCCTTACCTTGAAGAGGTAACTCCTCTTTTTTAGCCGACTTTTCCGGAGGTAAAACCTCGGCTTCTTTAAGTCTATCAATAATATCAATGTTTTCCCTTTGCTTGAAGAAGGCGATGACGCTATCGGCGATTTTGGGCCCGATAGCGTTTATGGCGGTAAGTTCCTCTTTTGAAGCATTTTTCAGATTATCAATACTACCGAAATTATTAGCCAGGATTTCGGCTGTTTCACCTCCGACATGGCGGATACCGAGAGAAAAAATAAGCCTTTCCAGGGGTCTTTTTTTACTATTCTCTATAGCATTAAGGATATTATCGGCGCTCTTTTCGCCTATCTTATCAAGCGAAATCAGCTTATCCCGCTCTTTTCTTAGTTCGTAAAGATAGGCGATATTTTTAACAAGCCCTTCGTTAAAAAGTATGGCGCTCATTCTTTCACCGATGCCACGGATATCCATGGCACCTCTTGAGGTGAAGTGTTCGATGCGCTGCTGTGCCTGTGCCGGGCAGGCGGCGTTGGCGCAATAGTACATAACCTCGCCCTCAGGGCGGTAGATTTCTGAGAAGCATACCGGGCAGGCGGAATAACCCTTCTCTTTTGAATAAAGCTTCTTTTTTATATCAAATTCTTTTTCCTTACCGCTGCGTTTGCTTATGACGGGACCGACAACCTGAGGTATAACATCGCCGGCTCGCTGGATGATAACGGTATCGCCTTCGCGAATGTCCTTACGCCTGATATCGTCTTCATTATGAAGCGCCGCATGCTTGATGGTGACGCCGCCGACGGAGACCGGTTCCAGGACGGCGTAGGGATTAAGGCTGCCGGTTCTACCGACGCTTATTTCAATGCTTTTAAGAACTGTGTTACCCTGAATCGCCGGGAACTTATAGGCTATCGCCCACCTCGGCTCGTGGCCGACTTCGCCGAGCTTCTCCTGTTGATTGATAGAATTAACTTTGACTACGATGCCGTCGGCTTCATAGGGCAGTTCTCCTCTTTTAAAAACCCACACGTCGTAGTAAGAGAAAACTTGTTCTATGCTTGAGAAAGTATTGTTATAAGGGTTAGTCTTAAACCCAAGCGATTTAAGATATTTCATTATATCCCGATGGTTATCAGGAGTATCTTTACCCTCTGCATAACCCAGCTGATAGATAAAGATATCCAGCGGGCGGGTAGCTGTGATGCGCGGGTCTAGCTGGCGTACCGAGCCGGCAGCGGCGTTTCTAGGATTGGCGAAAAGTGGCTGGTTTTTAAGAGTTCGTTCCTTGTTAAGCTTTTCAAAGCTTTTCTTTGGTAGAAATACCTCGCCACGAACCTCAAGTTTTAAAGGAATATCGCCCGATATTGAAAGAGGTATGCTTCTTATAGTTTTTAAGTTCTGAGTTATATTTTCACCGTAAAAACCATCGCCGCGGGTGGCACCTGTGGTAAAAAGACCGTTTGTGTAGGTAAGTGATACGGCTAATCCATCCATCTTGTGCTCGCAGACAAAGGTTATATCTTCGGTGCCCAATAGCTTTACGATGCGGTTATACCAGGCGAGCAATTCGTCCCTGTTAAAGGAATTCCCCAGGGAAAGCAAAGGGTAGGGATGTTTAACTATGCCGAAAGCTGCCACAGGAGCAGCACCGACACGTTGCGACGGTGAATCGGGGGTTATCAGAGAGGGATATTCGGTTTCTATATCTTTTAGCTCTTTTACCAGGCTATCGTATTCGGCGTCGCTTATTTCGGGGCTATCCAGGACATAGTAACGGTGATTATGATAATTGATCAGCTTTTTCAGCTCGCAAAGTCTCAGCTTAATTTTGGTTAAATCCATCGTAATCAGCCACTTAAAGTATATCACAGCGTAACCTGACGGCAAAGGATAATAAGGATTATTACCTCTATTCAAGCTTGCCATTTAGAGGTTCCTTACGGTAAACTTATTGCTGCCCCAAGCAGTAAATCTTTATATGCCTTAGAAAGGATTTGGACATAATATGGCTCATATTTCCCCTTTCCGCGGTGTTCGTTACAACACCTCTATTATCAAAGATATCTCTAAGGTGGTCTGCCCTCCTTACGATATTATCAATCAGGAGCTGGAGCAGGAACTCTACGAACGCAGCGAGTATAACTTCATCCGCATAGAGCATGGCTGGCAATCATCAAAAGATAACGATGCCGATAACAAGTACACCCGCGCCGCCTCTTTCTTCAGGAAATGGCTTGATAAGAAGGTTCTGGTAAGCGAGGAGCAGCAAACATTTTATATCCATGACCATTACTTTAAGTATCAGGGCAAAGAGTATAAAAGACGTGGGCTGATAGCCAGGGTAAGGCTGGAAGAATGGGACAGTATGGTAGTGAGACCCCACGAGGGAACTCTGGCCGAACCGAAAAAAGACAGGATAAGCATGCTCTGGGCACTAAATGCCAATACCAGCCCGATATTTACTTTATACGAAGATATAGAAAAGAAAATAGCCTCGGCGCTAACCGATGAGGTGGCAGTAAAACCGATAATGGATTTTTACGATAATGGTGAAAGGCACACCGTTTACGCTATAACTCAAACCGAACTAATAGGGCGGATATGCAGTGGTTTTAGTGGTAAACCGCTATATATAGCCGACGGCCATCATCGTTATGAGAGCGCTCAGGTTTATCGCCGTGAACGAATGGCTTGTTCCACAGGGATAGAGAAAGACGACCCGTTGAACTTCGTTATGATGACGCTGGTGGACTTTGACGACCCGGGGTTACTCGTTCTACCGCCGCATAGACTACTGCGTGGGGTGTCAAAATCTGATATGGACGGTCTTGAGGATAAGCTGAGAGCCTTCTTTGATATTAAAAAGATTTCGCTTAATTCAAATGATGTATGGCAGAAGGTTGACTCCTTTATGGATAGAAAGAACGAAATAGGGCTGGTTTTATACGGTCTTGACGAAGATGAACTAATGATATTAACCCTGCGAGACTTTGAAAAAGCCAGCAAGCTAATGCCTTATTTCCATTCAGATACATATAAGAAGCTTGATGTTAGCGTTATAGACCACGTTATTTTAGAAGAGATGCTGGGCATAGGCAGCGGCCAGGAAAAAGGTATAGACTATAACTATAGCCGTGAAGATGCCATAAACAAGGTGACCAATCAGGAATACCAGCTGGCGTTTATAATAAGACCGATAGAGGCCAAAACTATAAAAACGATAGCCGACTCAAGCGATAAAATGCCCCATAAATCAACTTATTTTCATCCCAAGCTGCCATCGGGGCTTGTCCTTTACTGGATGGATAAACCATAAAGATAAGCTTTACCTGACGCCAGTGACAATATCAAGAAAATAGCGGTGCAATCTGGTATCTTCGGTAAGTTCGGGATGAAAAGTGGTGACCAGCAGATTCCCCTG
>DAOUMG010000181.1:0-2041 GCA_034411935.1 Dehalococcoidaceae bacterium | reverse complement strand
CAGGAAAGAGTTTTGATTTAAGAATTACCTATGGCGCAGCAAAAACAAATCGCCGCCTTCTTTGATTTCGATGGCACCCTGTTCAGCGGGCACTTCTGGCAGGGGCTGGCGGACTACCACTTTAAGCATAATTTAAAGAAGGCTTCCGTTTATGTCTTTCTGGTAACACATCTATTTATGAGTTTCGTTTATGTGCTGGCTTCAAAGCTTAAAATAATCCGCCCGGAAGCGCACAAGATAAAGTGGGGCGAGGATATGGGCTTCTTTCTAAAGGGCTTGAGCGCCGAAGAAGTGGAGAAGATGTACGAATGGATGATGAGAGATTACTTTATGCCTAGAGCCAAGCCCGAAACTGCGAAGATACTGAAAGAGCATATTGAAAAAGGGCACATCGTGGTGATTGTATCAGGAAGTTACCGCAACTTTTTAGAACTAATCGGCAAAGAGCTGGGCGTGAAGTATGCTATAGGCACCGAGGTTGAGCTGAAAGACGGCGTCTATACGGGCAGAATAATAAAGCCCCTGTGCTTCGGCAAACAAAAGGCAATAGCCATCGGCGGCTTTATAGAGCGGGAGAAGCTGGATATAGACCTTGAGAATAGCTATGCCTACGCCGATAACATAAGCGACCTGCCGATGCTTGAGATGGTGGGCAACCCCGCCGCCGCCTTCCCGGATAAAAAACTGCTAAAGGTAGCCCGAAAAAGGGGCTGGCTGGTGGTGGGGTAGGTGGGGGTGGATTAAAGCTGCTAGTGCTAGGAGGGGCAAAGTAACCCAATCCCCTTAGGGGTGTGGCACAATACCTATAATTGTTATAAAGGGAATGTGCTTAACCTTTTCGTCAGCCTTGTCGGGTCCATAATACCAAAACAACCTATATACGTTCGGTGTATTTTGTTCAGCGTAGGCTTCAAAAACCTTTTCTCCATTTGGCCCACTAAGGCTTTTAAATTCGTGAGTTTGAAGACTCTTGTAATGCGGGTCTTGGGCTAGGAATTTAAGGGCTTTCTTAACGGCTTTATAGTGTGATTTTTGAGAGGCATTTCTTTTGAGTGAGTTATAAACACTCTTTGCTTCGTCTGTCCAGTATAGCTCGAACAAAATACTTTACCCTATAGGGTATCAAGATTAATCCTAGAGACTCTGCCCTCTGCCGCATCAACTAAGCCACGTTTAATTGACGACAGCGCGTTAACATTTTGAAATAACCAATATTCCGAGGCCGGAATCGCAACCTGAGGGTCAAGTAAAATTTGTCCGTTGCTATTTACATATATATGATACATTACGCCCTCGTTGGCTAGTGATTTAGGCAGATTCACTCGCCTTCTAGAATCTGGCTTAACCACATTGGCCCTTTTAATGAAGTTTTCGTCCCTTACTATCGTTGCCATACCATATATAATGACACTAATGGGGGATTGTGTCAAGTGGGTTTAGCCCACTTTAAAAATTATATCTAAATATTTAATTACTTTACTCCCCCATTGACACCCTGCTATACCCGTCATATAATTCATACTAATCATATTTGTATGAGCATCGGGGGTGGTAGTATGCAAAACCCTATGCAAGGTATAATGTACGGCTCGGCGACGGTGGGCAGTCGCGGGCAGGTGGTCATACCGGTGAGGTTCCGCAACTTTTACAAGGTGAAGCCGGGCGATACGGTCGTTTTTATGGGCAACCCGCAGCAGAACGCTTTCGCCGTAATGAAGGCGGAGTTCTTAACCGAGATGCAGTCCCAGCTGGACGCCGCCCGCGAGCAGATATCAAAAATGAAGCAAAAATAAAAAGGAGGTCTTACCAGAATGATAGTCGTAACAACCTGTAATATTCCAGGGAAGGAAGTAAAAAAGGTAATCGGGCTTATCAGGGGAAGCACCATCCGCGCCCGGCATATTGGTAAGGATATAATGGCGGGTTTCCGCGGCATGGTCGGCGGCGAGATTACCGAGTATACCAAGATGATGGCCGATGCCAGGGAAGAAGCCCTCGCTAGGATGATTAAAAACGCTGAAAAAGAGGGAGCTAATGCCGT
>DAOUMG010000180.1:0-6943 GCA_034411935.1 Dehalococcoidaceae bacterium | reverse complement strand
AGCGAAACATCGCCGTCGCCGTAATCAATCTGCCTTTCGCTAGCCAGCTTCATAATACTGGCGATACGGGCGTGGGCGTACTGGATGTAATACACAGGGTTTTCAGCAGATTCGCGCTTGGCTAGCTCAAGGTCGAAGTCCATCTGGCTGTCCGCCGAGCGGGCTAAAAAGAAAAAGCGGCAGGCGTCGCCGCCCACTTCGTCCACCACCTCTTTAAGAGTAATGATATCGCCGCCCCGCTTAGAGAGACGGACGGTATCCTGGCCTCTCTTTAAAGTAACCATCTGGGCGATGATTATCCTTAACCTTTCGGGCTCTATACCCAGGGCGCTCATAACGGCCTTCATACGTGATACATGACCCTGGTGGTCGGCGCCCCAGATATTGATGACAGAATCAAATTTACGCTCTAAGAACTTATTATAGTGGTAGGCGATATCGGTAGCGAAGTAGGTGGGCGAGCCGTCGCTGCGGATAACCACGTTATCCTTATCCTCGCCCAGGGTGCTGGAGGTGAACCAGGTAGCGCCTTCTTTTAATGTCAGATACCCCTTTTTCTCCAGTATCGCAATAACTTTTTGGTAAATTCCGCTATAGAGAGTCAGCTCGCTGAACCAGTTGTCAAAACCGATTCCCAGAGACTTTAAGTCGCTACTAATCCGGTCTGTAATCATTTTAAGCCCGATACCGCCCAGATAATTAAAGGCGTCTTCCTCGGGCATCTTAAGGTACTTATCGCCATCGCTGGCTATTATTTCCTCTGCTAGCTCTACCATATACTGACCGTGGTAGCCGTCATCGGGCACCTCGGCTTGCTGCCCCAGTTCCTGCTTATAACGTGCGTATAGCGAGCGTTTGAAAGTTTCCACCTGGCTGCCGGCGTCGTTTAGGTAAAACTCTTTCTGGACATCGTAGCCGGCGGCGGCGAGCACATTAGCCAGCGTGCTGCCCAGCACGGCGCCACGCCCATGCCCTACGTGGATAGGCCCCGTTGGGTTGGCGCTTACGAACTCAACCTGGACACGCTTTCCTTCACCTAAGTCAATATTGCCGTAGTTATTACCTTCGGTAAGAATCTGCTCCACCTGGCTGCTCAACCAGCTATCCTTAAGTTTAAAGTTGATGAAGCCGGGTGGCGCCACGGCGGCGCTCTTTATTTCCTCGGAAGGCTCTATGAATTTAGCGATGCTTTTGGCGATATCCAGTGGATTAAGACCGGTGGCACGTGCCATTTTAAACGGCAGGCTGGAGGCGAAGTCGCCGTGCTCGGAGTTTTGAGGATGCTCAATAATTACATCGGGCAGATTGACCGAGGGCAGTTTGCCTTCTTGTTGCGCCTTTTCAGCCGCCCGCTTAATTAAACCGGCCAGTTTCTTTTTTATAGAAAGTATATCGCTCAAATAAATTCACCTTGAAAGTATGATTTATGGATTATAGCATAATCCGGCTGGATAGGATTAGCTCCACTCGCCGCCTTCGGCCGGCCAGATTCGCTTTAGTTCTTCAAGCAGAGCCTTATGCTCTAATCTTTTTAGCTCCGGGTCTTCCTCGAAGAGCCTGGTGGCTTCACTGCGCGCCAGCTCAAGGATTTGAACATCCGAGATTTTAGCCATCTTGAGGTCAGGCAGGCCGCTCTGCCGGGTGCCGAAGAACTCACCGGGGCCACGAAGCTTTAAGTCCTCCTCGGCCAGCTCAAAGCCGTCCTGGGTCTTTTCAATTATATCAAGCCTTGTCTGAGCAATATCCGAGGGGTTGTCTGCTAAAAGCATGCAGTAGCTCTGGTGCTGACCTCTGCCCACCCGCCCGCGGAACTGGTGAAGCTGCGAGACGCCGAACCTGTCGGCGCTTTCTATCAGCATAACGGTAGCATTGGGGACATCTATGCCTACCTCCACCACCGGCGTGGAGACCATTATATTAAGCTCGTTTGAGTGGAACTTCCTCATAGCCGCCTCTTTTTCGGAGGAGGACATACGGCCGTGAAGCAGTCCAAGCTTTAGACTAGGGAAAACTTCATTGGAAAGTTGCTCGTATTCGGCGGTGGCTGCCTTCGCCTGTACAGCTTCCGATTCCTCAACCAGCGGGCAGATGATAAAAGCCTGCCTGCCTTCATCTACCTGGCGGCGGATAAAATTATAGGCGCTTTCTCTTTGAGTAGGTTTAAGCCATTTAGTCTTTATTACCTGCCTGCCCGGCGGCAGTTCGTCTATAACGGAAAGGTCTAGATCACCGTAAAGAGTTAATGCCAGCGTCCTGGGGATTGGCGTGGCCGTCATCACCAGCATGTGGGGGCTTTGCCCCTTCTGCCGTAGTGCCGAGCGCTGCTCAACGCCGAAGCGGTGCTGCTCGTCGATAACCGCCAGCCCCAAAGCTTTAAAGTCAACACCTTTCTGGATTATAGCGTGGGTACCGATGACGATATCTATCTCGCCGCCCTTTACCTTCTGCTGGATTTCCTTTTTTACGGCTTCTTTGGTATCGCCGGTAAGCAGCGCCAGAGTGAGCGGGCGGGATAGAATACCGCTGTAACTGCGAATGTAACCATCTCTGGTTTCCTCTTTCGTCGTTACGGATAATAACTGGCTGATGTTGGTGAAGTGCTGCTCGGCTAAAATCTCGGTAGGTGCCATAAAAGCCCCCTGAAGGCCGCTTGAAGCTGCCATTAAAAGCGCCGCGGTAGCTACCACCGTTTTACCACTGCCCACCTCTCCCTGGAGCAGGCGGCACATCGGTTCCGTTTTACTTAAATCAGCCAGTATCTCTTTAAGCACCCTTTGCTGGGCGCCGGTTAGCTTAAAGAGCAGGGAATTTATAAAGGCATCGAGCGCCACCTTATCGGTAGATATGGGCCTGGATTTTCTGTCTTTCTGCCAGTGGCGTTTCTGGTTGAGCACGCCCAGCTGAAGCAGGAAGAGCTCATCGAAAGCCAGACGCGTCCTGGCTCTCCTTTTCTCCTGCTGGCTTTCGGGGAAGTGAGACTGGCTTAATGCCTCAGATAGTTCAAAGAATTTCTGCCGTTTAATAAGTTCTTGCGGTAAGAAATCGGCTATCTGCCAGACCCACCGGTCGGCAACCTCTTTCATGAATTTACGTACCTGACGCGGCTTAAGACCTTTAGTCAGCGGGTACAGGGGTACCAGACGCCCGGTATGAACCAGTTCCTTGTCCTCAAGAATTTCCCACTCCGGAGATTCGAAGACCAAACGGCCGCCGAACAGGCCTACCCGACCGCTTAAAACCACCTTTTTATTCGTGGTCAACTGTTTAACCAGATAGGGATTATTGAACCACACGGCACGAATATTACCCGTTTCGTCGCCGACGATGGCTTCTGTGCTCCTGCGGCCGCCCAGCATCACCAGGCGGGACTGCCATATATTGGCAATAATGGTCTCATCACTGCCGGCGGAAAGTTGCGATATGCTTTTACGCTGGCTGTAATCCAGGTGGCGGTTAGGAAAGAAATAGCACAGGTCTCGGATTGTGTTTATCCCCAGTTTGGTAAGCCTTGCGGCGGTAGCCTGGCTGATGCCGTTAATGGCGGTTACCGCCTGGTCCACGGATTGCTCCGTGGCTACTTTCTTAACTGCTTTCTTTAACGCCGGTCGCTTTATACCAGCTGCCTTTTTAGTAACGGATTTGATTTCCCCGGTTTGCTCGGCGTCTGAGAGGAACTTTAAAACTTTCTCTATCCATTGACGGCGTTTATCCTTACTTAACAAGGCGTAGCCGGGTTGGGAAAGTTTTAAACCGTGGAAACGTAGCAGTACCTTGGGGTCTGTTATGGATTCAATCGCCTTGCCGGCCCAGTTCTTCAAGAACCTGTCCAGGCCACCGATTACAGCTGAATCGTCATAGCCTTTCTGCTGTTCTAGCTTAATTATCTGGCGTAGTGGCCCGGCATTTATCGGCAAGCTATCGCCTCCGGTTGCTCCGCCCGGCGCTTAACGATAGACGGAGCATAGTTTCGGCATATTGATAGAGGGCAGCGATATTCCCTTATATTCGGCTTCGTCTTCGCCGGCTTCCTGTCCTAAGACGTGAATCTTTTCTATAAAAGCCAGCACCAGGGCACCGGGACCTCCATGGACTCCCAGGGCGGGACCCAGCCGGGAGATATTAATTCTGCTTTTGTCTATTATAGAGCTGACACGCTCTTTCAGCGTCTGGGCTTCATCCGGGGTGGTGCTGTGGACGATGCCTACTTCGTGAGCATTCGGGTTTTTCCTGAGCATATCTAAAAGCTTTTCTATACCCTTGCTGCGGGTACGGGCTATCCCCAGGGGCCAGATTGTTCCCTTGCGCAGGGTAAGCATCGGCTTGACATTGAGTATATTATTTAGAAGCATTTTAGCCTTACCCAGCCTGCCTCCCTGGAGAACATATTTCAGGGTATCAAAGACGGCGTAAATGTGGGTTTTGGAAACCATCGCTTTGATTTCCTCTGTTATCTCGGTTATATTTTTACCGGCCTGTGCCAGTCTGGCGGCTGCCAGGGTCAGAAGCCCCAGCCCCATAGAGGTGGATAATGAATCTATTACTTCTATATTATATTTGCCTTCCATCATCTCTTTGCCCTGTAAAGCAGAGCTATAGGTGCCGCTTAGTTTGCTGGTTACCTGAATGGATATTATCTCATCGGCTTCTCTGGATAGCTTCTTATAGGCACTGGCAAAGTCGGACGGGGTCGGCTGTGAGGTGGTGGCTTTGAAGGAGCCGTCTTCAATTCTCCTGTAGAGTTCGTCGTGGCCTATATCCACGCCGTCCCGGTAGCATTTATTACCGAACTGAACGTAGGCGGGCACTACCGTAATGCCCAGTTGCTCGACCAGCTCCGGCGTCAGGTCGGCGGTGCTATCGGTAACTATTCTAACTGTCAATTGGTTCTCCCTGAGTTACTTCTTTTTACCGGCCAGTACCGATACCGAGAGCACGTTAGGTCCCATATAGGTGCCCAGTACCGGGCTTACGGTGGCGCGGTAGATTTTCTCTTTGGGATAAATGGCGCCTAAGCGTTCGGTTAGTTTATCGGCGGCGTCGGGAGTGGTGGCGTGCTCTACGGCCAGTCCTTCAATGTTTTCGTGGCCGGCTACGAAGTTGTAGAGGTAATCGGCACCGGCGGCAACCGAGCGTACTCTGGTTAGCGGGGCGACCTCGCCGTCTTTGGTGGTCAGTATCGGTTTTACGGAGAGCAGCGAGCCTACTAGGCCGGCGGCTTTGCCGATTCTGCCTCCCTTAGCCAGATACTTTAAAGTGTCGAAAGACATTACCGGTTGCGCCCGTGATACCCTGTCTGTGGAGGCTTCTAAAACCTCATCGAAACCGGCGCCGGACTTAGCCTGATTGGCGGCGGCTATTACCTGAAGGCCGAGCCCCATAGCCGTGGTTAGCGAATCGATAACCTCTATGCGGCACTTTGCCTTGGTCATCTCGATGGCACCGGTGGCTGATTGGTAGGTGCCGGAAAGCTTGCCGGAAATAACTATTACTATAATGCCTTCGGTATCCTTTGCCGCAGCCAAACTATCGTAGGCTTCGGCGAACTTGTTGGGAGACGGCTGGGTGGTCTTAGGGAAGATATTTTCGCTGGATAAGCGTCGGTAGAACTCATCCGTGGTCATCTCGATGCGGTCTAGATAAGAATCGCTTCCGAATGATACCGTGAGCGGGATAACGGTAACGCCCAGCTCCTTAGCCAGGTCACCGGTGATGTCCGAGGTGCTATCGGTGATTAGTTTTACTGTCACTTTAAGCCTCCTGCCCTTTATTCAATTGATACTATATAGTTATAATGCGGTTGCCCGCCGCTGACAACTTCAACCTGTATTTCAGGGTACTTTTCACGGATGCTGGCGCTGACTTCCTCGGCTTCTAATTCACTGGTATCGGCACCGTAGTAAATGGTGGCTACTTCTGTCTGATCTAGGTCTAGCATGTTGAAAAGTTCAATCAGGACATCTATCGGTTTATCGTTCACCGCCAGCAGCTTGCCGTCGAAGAGACCGATTGCCTGTTTCTTGGTGATAGCCAGCCCGTTTATCCGGGTGGAGCGGTTGGCACGGGTGATTTCTATAGTCTTTATATGTGATATGGCCTCTTTCATAAGCTTGGTGTTGGTTTCGAAATCGGCCTCGTAGTCGAAGGCTAACAGGGCGCTGACACCCTGAGGGATGGTCTTGGTGGGTATAACGGCTATTTTTTTATCCGTCAGGGATGCCACCTGTTCCGCGGAGGCTATAATATTTTTATTATTGGGCAGGATGATAATCTTATCCGAAGGCACTCTCTCAGCTGCCTGGAGTATGTCCTTGGTACTGTGATTCATCGTCTGCCCGCCGGGTACGATAGCCGAAGCGCCTAAGCTGGTCAGTACATCGGCCAGGCCATCGCCGGCGGTTACGGCGATTACGGCGATATCAAGGGTAGGCAGCCGTTCCTTCTGCATAGCTAAAAAGTCCTCGTGCTGTTCGTCCATATTGCGGATGCTGACTGTATGTAGCGTGCCTAGCGATGCCGCATAGCGGATGATATTACCCGGGTTCAGGGCGTGAATATGGACTCTGACGGTGGTATCGTCACCAACGACTATCAGGCATTTGCCTCTGTGTTTTAGCTTATCCTTTATTATTTCAGGCTCAAGGCCCCCGCCCTTTATTAGAAACTCGGTACAGTAGCCGTAGATTTCCTCGTCTTCAGTGGACAAACCAGCCTGTCTGGTGGTTACCGGAGCGCTGCTGGCGATAACGCGGGATTTGCGGAACTGCATCAGCTCAACCTCATCCTTGAGGTATAGCAGGATACCTTCGTATATAGTAAAGAGCCCCTGGCCGCCGGCGTCGACTACTCCGGCGTCTCTTAAAACCTGCAGCAGATTGGGGGTGTCAGCCACGGCTTCACTGGCGGCGTTGACCGCCGCTTCCATAACGGCAACGGTATCGCATTC
>DAOUMG010000179.1:0-3593 GCA_034411935.1 Dehalococcoidaceae bacterium | reverse complement strand
GATTGCGGCACTACCCGTACCCTTACCCCGCAGGATTCGAAGTGCTTTACAGAATGGCTGCCGTAGCTGTGGCTCAGACTTCGAGAGTGCCTTAGCTTGCCATCACCCAGATCAAACATCGGCATAGCTTCAGATAGTCCTGTGTATAACCAGCCAGTTGCCTGATAAATCGTGCCGAGATGACCCATTGAAGGATCGGCATAGCTGACAGCGAACTTGGTTTGGGTATGTCTCTTAAGGGCACGCAGGGATATCCCTAGCACCCTGGATTCTGAGTTAGCAGGAAGTTCATCGGATAGCCACAGCCTTGAGAGTGTCATACAATCGTCCGGAGAGGCATCTTTGACCAACCGATAGACATTTGCCGGACCGGATCCGAGCGTTATAGCTCCGAGTAACCTGTTACCTAAAAGAACGCCGAAGGCCAGCTTGGTACCTCCCGGCATTGAGTGCAAATAGTGGTGGCGGATTAATATCCTCCTGGCGGCAACAAAGGGAATAGGTTTAATCACGAGTGAATGGAGCGCCGATGTCAGAATCGAACTGCTTACTTCACCCTGGATGGGTGATGTGTTAACCATTACACCAGCGGCGCTCATATTTGCGGCTCCTTATACTCGGGATCATGCAACACTTCTTTAAGCATCGATCTGGCGTATTCTTCCCGGCTAGTGTCGTTTGTTTCGATGCTTACTCTCAGTATCTTCCGCCACTCGGGGATGCTTATCCGGCGCCATATCTCAAGTACTTCACAGTCATCGTCTTTATCCTTATTTTTTTGTAAATGACCTCTACCCCCCTTTTTATCCGCAACATCCGCAACATTACGATTGGTGTAGCTTTGAGAATTATCCGCAACATTTTGGGTTTTTAAGGCTTTTGTTGCGGATAAATTCTGGGTATTTTCTACGATTGGCTCAAAGCTAATTGTTGCGCTTGTTGCGGATTGAAGTACTATATTAGGGAGATAACGATTCCAGGTGTCTTTGAAATCACACCTGTAATAGCCTCTTGGTGTATGATCACCCTCTCTTATAGTCTGACTATAAATGCCATAACCTTTTAACATGGAAGCAAGTCGTCGAGGTGTTATGGGCTTTCCTTTAAGATCATTCCAAGGTGACTCCTCGAGATCTTTGAGACCCTTGACCAGATCCGAAGATGATATGCGATCGTTTTCACCTTCAAAGATATCCTTTATATCCTTGAGTAGCTGGACACCCAGCGACTCATTATCAATGACCTCATTGGTCATTAGTTCTATTGATGCCTTCCGGGCTTTTTCCAGCCATTCCTCTCCTGCTAATTGAGCAATGGTAAAGAGTGGTTCCCAGCAGTCAGCGGCTCGGTCATTTAGCTCATCTGGCATGTAAGGTTCGATACCCTCAAACCTGGTTGAAGCCAAGCAGTCTGAGATTCTTTGCTTTAGATCTTTAGCTTCCGCCTCGCTCCTTTTTCGTCTGAAACGTTCGACTTTTTCCTCGGGAATACGTCTCTTTAAGACAATAGGAACACTGCGATCAGCAACAGTGTCTGGCAACCTACCAATCCCGGCTATCGCCTTAGGACAGAATGTCGATAAATCCTTATATCCTATGTTTGCTCCTTGGCCAACGCAAATTGAACTCTTACCACCAGATCGATATCCGTTATTGAGTATAGCCCGCAGTGTTTCTGAGTATTCTCTATCACTTTTAAAGGCGGCATCCGACTCATCTAAAAGCAAGGTCGGGCACTCGGCATCGATCTTGCGGGCAAGGACAGCTGGTGTAACGCGGCCAGTGAACCAAGGTTTCGATACGAGAAGGTCAAGAACTTCCAAAAGCCTCGTCTTACCTGAACGCTTCTCGGCCGAACTAATGCTTATATATGGGGTTATATCGGCATTTTTAAAGGCGTGAGTGTGCAATACCCATAGCGATAGCGCTTGAAGTTGCGACGGTGATAACACAACGAATCGGCTAATGAAGGCTGAGATACCGTTGAGAATTTGCGATAATTGTTCCGGCTTTACAGGTTCCCAATAGGATGACGCTTCAAGCAATTTTTCAAGATCTGATTTCGTATTTCCACGGGTGAACCAGTCGTAGACGTCCTCTTTTGCTTTAAGGCCTAGGAGTCTGGTTATCCTGATGGATTTGGCGGTGCCGGAAAGGGAAGCAGCGACCTGTTGGGCGTGGCTCTCTCCAGCCTCGTCATTATCTGGTAAAACAACTATATCCCGCTCAGCCAAAAATGCGGAGTACTCGTCCCGCCATTTCGCAGCACCCATCGGAGAGCATGTTGCTGTCAACCAGTGCTCTGCTAGTGTATTTACTGCCTTTTCGCCTTCGGCAACAAAGACGATCTGATCCTTCGGAGCTTCCAAGAGTTCCGGGAGACGATATAGAACACGCCTCACTCCCCTAATACCCCAGAGATAGCCACCATTGCCATCGGGGCGACGCTGTCTAAACTCCTTTGGGTAGAACCGGACTACTTGGAAAAGCAGGTTACGATTCTCATCCGTGTAGTCATAAGTAGCTAGCACTTTTTTATTGGATTTCTTCGTTGCTTGCTCAAAACCTAATTTGTCAGCAAGTACCTTGAGAGATCCTTTGGTGGCACAGGCCATACAGACAAAGCCATCTTGCTTAAAGCGAAGATTAGGGTGGTGCATATCATCGTGAAAGGGACACAGTGCAGTGTACCAACCATGCTTGTCTGGTCCTGAGACTTTTTGTAATCCATGAGTTATACTACTAAGTAAATTGGACATCACTAGATAATCCCGATTTCAGCATTATCTACATGCTAGTACATCTAAAGAAAGAAAAAAATCGGAGCGATAACGCTTGAAATTATTCAGAATGAGTGAGACTTGTGGTTTGGCAGGGTAAAAAGGTCGAGTTGGCTTTATTCAAATGGAAGCCCTGGCGACTTTCCATCATTAGCCAATGGGCTACCTCGATTGATCTTCCGCAAGTAAATGACGGCCTAAAAGTAAAAGCAAAGCAGGAATTGACAAAGATGGAATTTCCTGAATCTGGATTCCTAGCCTTATATTGGGTCAGTTGTGTTTTTTCCGATTACATACTTGATGACCCACGATCCCTTGACCCAGGTTTATCATCCAGCAGACTTAAAGGAATAGTAATACCTGACGTGACAAGTGTTTTATTCGATCGCGTTTTAGCAATAAATAAGTTAGAAATCGGACAACGGGCAATGCCACCAGATATTTGGGACAGGTCAGACTTAAAGTATTTCGCCTCTCACCGAGGATATGGGACCTGGGAGAAGGGACTCACAATTGAATGGGTCGGTGGAAAGAGAAATTGGGTTGAAAAAAAACCTTTTAATAACGAGACGAGACCTGAGGTTTTATTACATGAAAACCATGAAATCTATAAAGTATTGGATGAAATACGGGGGCGGCCAAGAAAGCTGCGTCAGCCTGTAAAGCGATATAAATATTCTGATAAACTTGCGGTAAGGTGTGCGGTTCTCAGCCGAAGGGCTTGGTCCCACTTGGACATAGGTAAAGAGCTCGGACTCCCCTCAAACTATCCAGGCACAAGTTACGAGCAAAACAATGCCGTACGAAACCTAAT
>DAOUMG010000178.1:0-2722 GCA_034411935.1 Dehalococcoidaceae bacterium | reverse complement strand
GAATAGGGGAGCTTAATTATTCAACACCTTTAAAGATTGTTAATCCATTATTTTACTCACCGTGCCGTCATTAGCTTTAGCTACCCAGATATAAGTGCCGTCGAAGCAGATGCCCCGGGGACTATCCCCGACGGTGATGGTAGCGGCAACAGCATCGGTTGAGGCATTGATCTTACTCACCGTGTCGTCATCAGCATTAGCTACCCAGACATAGGTGCCATCGAAGCAGATACCCCAGGGACTAATCCCGACGGTAATGGTAGCGGCAACAGCATCGGTTGAGGCATTGATCTTACTCACCGTGCCGTCAATAGAATTAGCCACCCAGATATAAGTGCCATCAAAGCAGATGCCCCGGGGACCATTTCCCGTAGGATATGTATAAACACTAATATAGTCCCTGCCCTCACCTTTTTCATACCACTGAAGAAGGACTATTTGCTCCAGGCTGTGTGAGGGTTTATATATATCAAGTGTCACCTGGTATTGCCAGGTAGAAAAACTAGTCTTCTTATATACCCAGCCGTTATCATTATCAAGATAGAAATCACCAGTAATACCAAGGGCACCAGAGGGTGCACCTGTACCGTTAAGCCAGGTGGCCCCGTCGATACCAGGTGGTCCTTGTTCACCCTGGATACCCTGTTCTCCTTCAAGTCCCCGTGGTCCCTGGTCACCTTCTGGTCCTTCAAGTCCCTGAAGACCCTGTTCACCCTGTGGACCTGCTGGTCCTTGTGCTCCCTGAGTGCCCTGCTCTCCCTGAGGTCCCTGTTCCCCTTGCATACCTTGAGGTCCAGTAAGACCTGCTATTCCCTGCTCACCTGTACAACCGGCAAGAGATAATATAAGAAGAGCTATGATTGTGAATAATATAAGCACCTTTGCTATTGCTTTCATTGATGTTACCTCCTAACAAATAAATGCATAAAATATGTAGAAAATCTACTCTCTGATTGTGGTGTTGTCAATGTGTTTTTAAAGTGGGTTTAATAATTTCGTCAAAGAAAAAGGGGGCAAATCGCCCCCCGTAATTAGTGATATTTATGTACTTTAAGTCACCACTGAACGAACATCGGCATTATAACGTGGGTGTAGTTGTCCACGCCGACGGGGCGGATGACGCCCGGGCTCGATGGATTGGTAACTTCAAGGGCTGCCTGGGACTCGCCGATAACGCCGAGTACATCTGTCAGGTATTTGCCGTTGAAAGCGATCTTGGCTTCCTCACCTTCAATAGCGGCATCGATTTCTCCTTCGTCTTCGCCGATTTCCTCGGAGCGGGCGGAGATAGAAAGCTTACCCGGCAACTTATCGCTTCCGGGAGTCATTATTAGCCTTATGATACCGCCGCCATCGCGGGCGAATATTGCTGCCGTTTTGGTAGCCATCTGGAAGGCTATAGTATCAACGACGGCACGGCTGCTATAACTCTGTGGAATAAGCTGGGCATACTGCGGGAAAGTGCCCTGTACAAGCTGGGAAACTATCTCTATATCCTTAAGGCTGAATAATATCTGGCTTTTCCTGGTATCTATGGTTATGGCGATGGTTTCGTCCTGTTCGCTGGTGAGGCGATTCAGTTCTCCCAGTGTCCTGGCTGGTATAATGGCTTTTATCTTTTCCTTTACCGGCTCGGATAAAGCCATTTTATAAACGGCCAGCCTAAAGCCATCGGCGGCGGCCAGAGTTAAAGAATCGCCTTCGAACTCGGCGTTTACTCCGGTAAGTACCGGCCGTGATTCGTCGACGGCAGCGGCAAAAACGACCTGGCTTATCGCCTTACGGAAGGCTTCGGCTTCTACCCTGGTGCTGATGCCGCCTTCGAGAGTAGGCACCGGTGGGAAGTCTTTGGCGTCTACACCGCTGATGCGGGCTTCGAAACGGGCGCACTTTAACTTAAGTGATTTGCTGCGGGCAGGCAGGGTGATATCTACCTTATCATTAGGCAGCGAATTGATAAATTCGGTAAGCAAACGGGCATTGACGGTAATAGCGCCTTCTTCTTCTACCTTAGCGCCTATCCAGCAACTGATAGCCATTTCCAAATTGGTAGCAGAAAGCTTAAGGCGTGATTGGTCAGTCTCCAGAAGTACGTTGCTAGTTATCGGCAGGGTGGTTCTGGTGGCGGCGGCTCTGCCGACCACGTTAAGACCGTGATTCAGTTTCTCCCGAAAGCATGATAGTTTCATAATCCACCCCCATTGGCTAGTTGAAGTAGTGGACTAGTATATACCAAAGAAGTGTGATACTCAAGTAAAAAATCAACCGGTTATAGACTTAAGAAGCTCCTTTGCCCTGACAACCGCACTGGCACGGTGGCTGATTCTGTTTTTTTCTGACATTGTAAGCTGGGCCATAGTTTTCTTAAGCTGCGGCAGGTAGAAGATGGGATCGTAGCCGAAGCCATGCCTGCCGCTGGCTTTAAAGGTGACGAAGCCGGGGCATTCACCGGAGCAGGTCTGTACTTTGCCATCGGGGGTAGCTATGGCGATAACGCAGCGAAATCGGGCGCTGCGTTTCTCTTTAGGTAAATCTTTAAGCTTGGACAAGAGATGGTTAATCAAATCTTCTTGAGAAGCGCCTTCGCCGGCATAGCGCGCCGAAAGCACTCCTGGCTTGCCATTTAAAGCGTCAACCTCAAGTCCCGAATCATCGGCAAGGGTCAGCAGGTTGCTTTCTTTGGACAGAGTGGTCGCCTTGAGAATGGCGTTTTCAGCCATGG
>DAOUMG010000177.1:0-11799 GCA_034411935.1 Dehalococcoidaceae bacterium | reverse complement strand
CTGGATGCGGGCGGTTATTTTGACATGATTCCGTTGGATTCCGCCACCGACCTCCGGCGTGATACGGTGCTGACTCTGGAAGAGATGGGTATCGGTATTGAGTACTCTCACCATGAGGTAGCTCCAAGCCAGCATGAGATAGATATGAGATATACCGACGCTTTGACCATGGCTGACAGCGTGATGACCTATCGGCTGGTGGTAAAGCAAATAGCTATTTCTCACGGTGTCTATGCCACCTTTATGCCCAAGCCAGTCTTCGGGCAGAACGGTAGCGGCATGCATGTGCACCAGTCGCTATTCAAGGGTGATAGGAACGCCTTTTTTGACCCCAAGGACAAATATTTTCTATCCAAGCTGGCCAAGAACTATATTGCAGGGCTAATCAAACATGCCCCGGAGATTACGGCTGTCACCAGCCAGTGGGTCAATTCTTACAAGAGGCTCGTACCCGGTTATGAGGCGCCGGTCTACCTCTCTTGGGCGAAGCGGAATCGTGCTGATCTAATCCGAGTGCCGGAATACAAACCCGGCAGAGAAAAATCCACCCGCATCGAGTACCGCTCTCCTGATCCAGCCTGCAACCCTTACCTCACCTTCAGCGTCATGCTGGCCGCAGGACTGGATGGCATCGAGAAGGGGTTGGAGCCACCCGAGCCGATCGAGGAGAATGTCTATGAGATGACTGAAGAGCAGAGACGGCAAAGGGGGATTGGCACTCTGCCCTCAAACCTTTATGAGGCTGTCCAGCTCACTGAGAAGAGCGAAGTGGTCAGGAAAGCCCTTGGCGACCATGTTTTCGATGCATTCATCAAGAACAAGAAGATTGAATGGGATCAGTATCGGGTCCAAGTGACTGACTACGAACTCAAGAGGTACCTGCCAATTCTATGACGTGGAGATACAGTTCTACTGCTTGACCTGGCAACAAGTACTAAGGTAGTCAATTATGGGAAACGGACAGATGGTGTGATAGGCAACGGTGAGGATGTGGAAACAAAGGAGGGTAAACCGCCGATAAACAAAAAGCTGTGGTTTTTTAAGAGAATCGTCTTAGAAAGCTCGCTTTGTTTCCCATACTCTCCTTTTTTCTGGTGAACAAGTTTTAATTAGACCGGACTGGCCTAGTATGGAGGCTGACGGGATAAGCAAACCGCCGCTGATTTTTTAAACGTAGTCAAATGGCTATTGTTACCTGCTAAACGCTCAGTTTATTGGCATGCCCGGTTTTAATCATAATATGGGTGATACGTTTATGTCTTCTTTTGTACTGCTTTCTGCGCTTTCTTTTCTAAAACTTGCTTCTTAGATTTTTTGGTGTTTTTCTACCTTTGGTACCCATGTCTTTGCCTCACCTTTAATCTTTTCTCATGAATGACGTTTACTATATCCTACGGCATCTACTCCGAATCAAATTATAGTATGTTCTCCATTGAAGTCAAGGTAACAGGAGTTTTATAGCATCTCTACTCCATAAGATATGACAGATTTTACAAAGCGCTTGTATATTATTTCCAAAGCTATCAGATGTATTTTAGTCTTAGATGGGGTTAATATTAGGCTAACGGGTTCCGGTGAGGTGCACAAAACGCTGGGGAGCCTAAAGCTGCCCCGCCGATTAGATTGCCTGCCGGTCCCTCAAGCAGACCCGCTTTAGGAAATTGGAGTGTCGCCAGGAGATAGCTCCGTATTATGTTACAAGCATGGGCAAAGGGAACCGGCTCGTTACTGTGGAACCCGAATATTGGTAAAGGAGAAATGTATGATCAAAAGTGTGGGTATTGACCTGGCCAGCGCCGGAGAGCACAAAGTACGTTGCCTGGATGAGGGAGCGCAGATGTGTGATGGCTTCAGCTTCCAGACCACGCCGGAGGGACTCACCAAGCTGGAAGAGCGCATCTTCGGCGACGGGTCCAATCCGGTCATTATCTTTGAGCCTACCGGCTTGGCGTGGCTCCTAGTGGCCGTCTGTCTGAAAGGACGGCATCCTGATTGTCATCTGGTAAGAGTCCAGGCGCGGAAAGTGGCCGCCCTACGCCGATACCTGCGCCGTTCATCGAAGAGCGACAAGATTGACTCTCTCACCCTGGCCAAGATGCCATTTATCGACCCCGAGCAGTTAGAGGAGATTTATCTTCCCCCAGCCAAGATATATGCTATACAGCGGCTAGCTCGCCAGCGGAAGCGTCTGGAGAGTGAAATCGGGTCTCACAAAAAGAGAATCGGGTCTATCATTGATGGTTATTCCCCGGGGGTGCGACAAGCCTTTTCAGATCCCTGGTCTGCCCATGCCAGGGCCTTCCTTCATTTTCGTCTGAACCCAATGGTTGTAGTCCGTGCTGGTGAGAAAGCTCTTCATGTCTTCCTGACCAAGGCAAGGCAACATGGCAAAGCCGACACAGCAGAGAGCCACTTGGTCTACCTTGCCTGCCGGGATGCAGCAACCCTGTATAAGCTCTCCGGCTCTGTTGGGACAATAGATGAAGACTTCTTTTCAGCTCTCCAGGAGGAGATATCCCGGGAACTCAGGCTTATGGATATGGAAGAGGCCGAATCTGACGCTATAGCCAAACGTCTTGAAGAGTTGTACCATGAGCTTCATCCCTCAGATAACCTGCGCACCATACCCGGTGTAGGTGAGAACACCGCACCGATCTTCCTGGCAACTGTCGGTGACCCGGCACGCTTCCGGAGTCAGTCGGCATTCGCCAACTATAGCGGAGTTGTACCCGCGGCAAAGCAATCAGCTGATATGGAAGCCAAAGGATTGAGGATGACCAAAGCTGGTCCAGCCATAATGAAGTGGGCTCTTTACCAGTCAGGTCAGATAGGCCGCCGTTATGACCCTCAGCTCGCGTGGGTCTACTACCGGGCAATGGTACGTTACGGCAAAAACCATAAGCAAGCCATGGGAGCAGTGATGAGCCACATGGGAGCAAGAGTGCTGGCAGTACTCCGGGAAGATAAACATTATGAGCTACGTGATATTGATGGTAGACCCATAACCAATGAGGAGGCGAGGAGGTTGATCCTGTTGAACTATCAGGTACCCGAGGAGATAAGGCGTGAAAGGCGACGGCGCAAGCAGGTTGCGGGCAAGGCTGTTAAATCAGGCCGAATAAGCCGGGAGATGGCAGCTTACAGGATAAACGAGGCAGCTGAAGCTCCTCAACCTGTGTAGCTATGGCCATCTCCCAAAACTAAGTTTAACTGAGAGTAGCTGAGAGGTCAAAATAACGCTTGACATTCATTAGGATATCTAGAAAGTATAAACCAGCTAATAGTGTAGTAAGGCTTTATTTAATATAGGGAATGTGTTCTTTTTTATATTGAAGGTGGTGTTCGCAAAGGTTATTTAGGGGGCATATGACACACTTAGGATTGTTCTTTAAACAGATAAAGCGAGAGAGGTAAACAATCTGTGCGTGGTAGTCTTCAAATATACTTTGGTGCTCGTTCAGATTATTCATAAAGAAATCCTGTAGCTCTTGATACGACCAAGAATCGCTAACCAAACCTAACCTTGAAAATACTCTTTTAGTATATCCATCGACAACGAAGATCCTCTTCTTACCAGCATATAAGAGTATTGAATCAACGGTTTCCTTACCGAATCCATTCACTTTAAGCATTTCTGTTCTTAACATAGCTAGGTTCTCAGCAAACATCCTATCAAGGCTTCCCTTATAATTATTAAATAAGAATCTGACAAAGTATTTCAGCCTGAGAGCTTTCTGTTTGTAGAACCGGGCAGGCTTTACCAGCTCCTCAAGTATTAATAAGTCAATCTTGTAGATATCTTGGAAAGTCATAATGCCGTTTTCTTTAAGGTTTGAAATGGCTGATTCTGCATTTTTCCAAGAGACACTCTGGGTTAGGACTGCACCCATTATCATTTCATCTCGTGAATCAGCAGGCCACCATCCTTGGTTACCGAACTTAGTAAGGAGATATTGATAAATCTCAAGTAGTAGGTCACTCATATTGGGTGATTATATAGAAACGATCACGATCACACAAAAGTCAGTTTTGTTCAATAAGGAAAAAGTTAAACAAATTAGGTATCTGTGTAGTTTAATTTTTGTTAAAACACTTAGAATAAAGGAAGAAGCTTATTTGAAGGGATTGTTTTATACCTATCCATTGAACCATGGCATTGGTTTGAAACGGTCTCCTTGGGTGCTTTTTACAACATCAATTTAGCTTCACGGAGTATTTCCTGCCTGATTTAGGTTTCCCCCATATACCAGGCTTTATGGTTTTCCCGATCTGCTTATCATCGCAGTGTGAGTACTGTCATCTTGCTCTACCAAGTTTTCTGCGCCTAGGAGACCTGGGAATATACCGCTTGCCTGAGTTTTAATAAGGTATAGCGAATATCTACGGCGTCATTTATCTGTATTCTACAATGACTTCTATCATAGCTATTCCCCAAGTTGTTGATAAGCAGGCAAATCTACTCACCAACCGGGGTGTTGTCAACATGGTTCGGTTGAAAAACTCTAATGAATTGAAGTGGTGATTCAGATAGATCAATAGTGTTAAGACCTGTAGCAACTTTCAAGATAGATAAGATGATTTGCTCATCCATAATGTCGTAGATAAGATCTCTCGGATCCTGCTCAGCATGCTTTGTCCCCCAGGAAAATATAGTCGCTCCGGCCATACCCCTTTGGAAACCATTAATCAAAGCATCAGTATATATTTGTCCTTGAAGTTCATAGTTTGCAGCGAAGTCCTTGTCCAGGTTCTCCCCTGCAGAGAAAGCTAACCCCGGCACGACAGGCATTCCAAGTGAGAAAACGGGATAGTCACAGCCATGTTCTATATAGTCAAACATCAATGGTTGATTTTCCAGATAAAGCATGTCGTATAAATTTACTTCTGTAAAGTAGAAATCGAGGTTAGCCATAATAGCCTCAGGCAAACCTTTTATAGTATGATTGGTGTTAATAGGGCCGGGGATCATCATGGTCACCAGATGATTTGTGTCAAGACTCCTGATGTGGTCTGTCATCTCTCGCAGCCATAAATTGAAATCTTCAGCGGGTATAATAGGCTGAGGCCCTGGTGGCACAGGTTCCGATATCACATCCCACGCCATAATAGTAGGATCATCCTTGTATAGTTTGCCGTTAACAGTGTTCTGTCTGGTTAATACTCGGGTTATTAGGTCTTTATATGCAGCTCTAAGCTTCTGGTCATATATTAAGCCCTCCACACCTCCGGGATTATGGAACAGATTTGTCTCATCCAGTGAAATTCCGTATCCCTCAATCATTGAGACGATGATATAGACACCATGCACCGAGGCCCTATCAAGGAATATATCCAGTTGGCGTAAACACGATTCGTCACCATAATTCTGGGAATAGGGGAGTACTAAAGTCAAAACGTTGAAGCCGGACATCTTTGCCGTAGACACTAACCTATCAGCAGATACTTGATCGAAAGTCCCGTCGCGCACAAATGCTCCGATAAAATAAAATGGTTCATCACCAACCATAAAATGAGGTAGGATATTATTCAAATCGAGATTCATTTCCGATATTTCTTCAGGAGTTGAGAGAACAAAGAAAGGTGTTAGGACAGTATCTCCATCGAGTTTTAGTGTAACGTGCCATGTTCCTAATTTATTCGCATCTAGATCATCGATTGATATTGTGTCGGAGATACGAGCATTTCCGACAAGTGGTAAATTAATATTTTGAGTTCGGTTATTTTGTCCTATTGGATCTATCCAATCGACTTGAATAGTTATCGGCTTTTCGAAAGCTTGGAGGTCAATGTCAGCCCAAAAGGTTACCCCATTGTCCTTAGACAAAAACAACAGTGAGCTTCCAACGGGGTTTTGTTGGGTATCAAGGTTCTGGCAGAATCCCCAACCGTTGATCGGTGGCTGCAGTGAATATTTTAATTCGTGGGTTGATGATCGCCATATATTTATCGATAGCTGATCGGCTCTGTCTATTTCCAAAACGCCTTCTTCGGCTGCCTGAAAGATAAGAGAGCCTAACCCGTGAACTTCAACCCCGAGGATTTTCCCAGATTGTTTAACTTGTTGAACAGGAGCTGCCTCAGCTGTGATATTGATCCCAGGTTTGTAAAGTTCATTAATATTTGAAGTGTCTTTAACTTGTAGCTGGGCACTGAAGACATACTCTTTGTTTGTCTCAGGAGACGATATATTCCAATTGTTCATTGAGGGGCTAGCGGTATCTGCTAGTAGAGTGAACGCCTCAGTGGTTTCAATCGAAATCCATAATTGATCGAAACTGCGCTGGGGAGTGACTTTAATTGTAATATTTTCTATTCCTTTTACTTGATCGATAAATTCTACACTGATATCAATATCCAGACCAAGGCTACATTTCGACCACGTATTTGAGCTATTGGGGACAAATACTACTTTCGGTTTATTTACAGCCTCATCCATTTCAAAGGGAATTGTATAATTGTAAACGGAGTTGTCTACTTCAATTTTCTCGGGCTGAAAATATTCCGATTCAACAAAAACATATGGAGTACTAATTAAAACCTGGCTGCCTTTCTGTATTACTGTTGGTGTCACTTGCTCAACTCGCCAATTGCTGGATCCTTTCACAGCTTGGTCTCCAACGACAGAGTTATCATCTGTCCAATAAGAAAAAACACGTCCATAACGGAAAACGGTATCAGTACTAGTCGGTATTCCATTATTTTGGGTATCTTTCAGTTTCACACATCCGACCGACAGGAACATAACCACAACGACACAAATTAGTAGGCACCGTAGGATTTTCATATAGTCTCGATAATCTATATCTTAAGTATAGTGTTAATTATGATGCCCCATAACTGGAATCCATCTTACCAAGCAGGAAATTGAGGCATTAATAGCTTCAATAATACTTTGCTAAAGTCTCCGACTATTGTGCCTATAGACTAATGCAAGTACCTTCGCTTAATCCCCTCTGTTGTTACCTGTCTAAAATACGGCATGCTCGATTGTAGATAATCTACTCCCCGATTAGGGCATTGTCAATTGGCTTTAATGATGAGTTTAAACTAAACAATATGGACTATTGTTTGATTGAGCTTTAGTTTTTGTTAATGCAGTAAAAAGACAGGGATAATAATCAGGTATATTTCTTTAGTGCCTTAGAATCCAATCGCTTCCCTAAGATTATTCTGACCGGTTACCTGTGGGATTATCGATAGCATCCAATATGTCCTGTGCATTAAAGGGCTTGGTTATATAGCCGTTTGCACCCAAAGTTTGTGCTAACTTCTTGTTGAGTTCGTAACCAATGCCGGTGAGCATTATCACCGGTATTGTCTTGGTATCTTGGTTCGCTCTAATCTCAGACAAAGCGGTCAAACCATCTTTTCCTGGCATCAACGTATCCATGAATATGATATCAGGCTTGTGGGTTTGAGCCAACCTTACTGCTTGCTCTCCATTGCTTGCCTCTATAATAGAGTGCTCATTTCCCAATATCCTCCTTACAGAATAAAGCACCGAAGGCTCGTCATCAGCGACAAGCACCTTCTTTTTCTTTGATACTGATTCGTTAGCCACTCCAGTTACCTCCCCCTTATTCGATTTATAAGCCTCGGTCTGGCCTTTATCCTTTTCTTGATTTCGTAATAGTTTCCTTGACAACACTAAGCAACTTTTCGAGAGTATAAGGTTTCTGTATGAATGGGTATCCACGGTCGCTTATCGCCGACCACCGTGACTTCTCATCGGCATATCCGCTGCTTAACACTACTTTAAGTCCCGGTTTTAGAACAAGGAGTCGTTCGACAAGTTCAACTCCAGACTTCCCAGGTAAGACTACGTCACTGAGAACTAGTTGGAAGTCACCCTTCTCCTTTTTAAAAATGGTCAGTGCTGCTTCGGCAGTCTCCGCACTAAACACATGATAGCCATGATCCCTAAGGAGTCTTTGGACGGCTCTGCGGATAGGTTCTTCATCCTCCACCAGGAGGATCCGTTCGCCATTACCACTCAACTCCTCTGCTGTAAGAATGCCAGTTCCAACTCTACGTTTGGCTTTTATATCTGAGGAAAAGACCGGCAAGTAAATCTTAAATGTCGAACCTTTCTCCGGTTCACTATAAACATTTATCCAGCCCCCACCCTGTTTGATAATTCCGTAAACGATAGATAATCCAAGCCCGGTGCCTTTGTCCCTAGATTTAGTAGTAAAAAACGGTTCGAAGATATGCTCCATGGTATCTCTGTTCATGCCACTACCTGTATCTGTAATATAAAGGCAAACAAACTTACCGGGTCTGGCTTCAAGAATACCGGGAATATCTCTCTTATCTAAGGTTATGTTCTCTGTTCGTATGGTTATACTACCTCCATCAGGCATAGCATCGCGGGCATTTACGATCAGGTTCATAATAACCTGTTCTACATTCGCTCGGTCCACTTTCACGGTCTGTAGTTCTGGCTCAAGGATCGTCTCCAGCCGAATGTCCTCGCCCAAGATACGGAGCAACATCTTTTCCGTATCGCTGACGATTGTATTCAGGTTCAATACCTCCAATTCCACTATCTGACGGCGGCTAAAAACGAGGAGTTGCCTTGTCAGTGAGGCTGCCCGTTCCGCGGCTTTCTTTATCTCTTGGATGTCCTGGGACATGGGGTCACCCTCTTGCATTTCCCGAAGCAACATGTCGGTGGAAACAGTTATTACTGTAAGTAGATTGTTAAAATCATGGGCTACTCCTCCGGCCAAGCGGCCGACGGCTTCCATTTTCTGCGCCTGGCGTAGCTGTTCTTCAGTCTTGCGCAGCGCTTCCTCCGCTGCCACGCGCTCCGTAATGTCACGGAAGATGCCTTGACTGGAGATTATCTTGTCACCTAACTTACGTGGCGCCGCTGTTCCCTCTATCTGAATAGACCGGCCATCCTTGGTGACAAAGGTCGATTGAAAATTGTCTACGGGTTTACCGCTCATAACCTTAGAGAACAGTTCCCGGCAATGTGCTTGAGAATCGGGATGGATGATATTAAAAAGGTTCAGTTCAGGCAACTCTGACTCATTATACCCCAGCGTTTTCATCCAGGCATTGTTAGCGAAGATAATACTACCGTCGGGAGCCACGCTTTGAATCATATCGTGGGCATTCTGGAACAAAGAGTGATATCGTCGTTCACCCTCTTGTAACCGTTCCTCTGCTTGTTTGCGTTCGGTTACATCCCTCAGAATGGCTAAATCTCCTACTATTTTACCGGCCCTTTTCATGGCTACCGCGTTTATTTCAACGGTTATTACTTTTCCGTCCTTTCTAATCATATCGACTTCATAGGGTGGAATATTAATACCAACTGTCCTCTTTATAAAATTCTTCACTATGATAGCCAAGCTTTTCTTGGTCATTAACTTGCTGAGTGACCTGATGTTATCCCCTAGTATTTCTTCCCTGTCGTAGCCACCAATTTCCTTTAGCTTTTCATTAACATCTAGTATTTTGCCCTTCCCATCCAATAATATGAGAATATCGTTAGCCGATTCAAAAACTGTTTTATGCTTTTCCTCAGCCTGATTTAACTCGGCCTCTTTCTTTTCAAGTTCTGCCACACGCCGACGTAGGGCCACCACTTCTGAAATTAGTTTCTGCTTATCAGTGCTGGCGTTAACCATCACTCACCTAAAAAAGAAAGATTATCAACTCTACCGGTTGGTTGTGTATCGTTATCAATAATTGACCTCAAAATAATTTATTGAATAGCATTATACCACGCAAGGAATGAGTTATCTTTGAATGGACTGAACGATTGTCTATTTTATGCAATTAACCAACCAAAAATGTCCACGCAGAATAAGTTAAAGAACAAAGCTAAATTCACCACGAGGATTGAAGCTAATAAAGGAGAGTTTGTTGTTACGAAAATCCGAAGCAGACAACTTCTAATATAATAAGTTATACTATTCATGCGGACAAATTAGCAGGCGACTTATTTATGTCTACTTTTAATGCCTGCCGATCATCCTTGCTTGCTTTAGAGTAATACATAGCTTTATCAGCATTTATCATCAAAGTCACAGCGTTAGTGCCGTTCTTTGGATACATGGATGTCCCGATACTTGCAGTTATATGAATTTTGTGTTTATCAATTTCAAACGGTGCCTTGAGAACCTGCTGTATTCTTTCCTTAATTTCTACTGTATTTCTATGACCGGTGATGTTTGGTAGCAATAGCATAAATTCGTCCCCGCCTATTCGACAGATGGTATCGCTTTCGCGTAAAAGTTCTTTTAATCGTATGCTTACAGCAATCAACACTTCGTCTCCTATATGGTGACCTAGAGTATCGTTAATGTTCTTAAAATCGTCTAAATCGAGCATCATTATGGCTAATATTTGTTTGTTTCGACGTGCATTTGCCAGTGCCATGTTTATCCGGTCAGTAAACAAAGCTCGATTAGGCAGACCTGTTAATGAATCGTGATAAGCCAATTTATTGATAGTAGCCTCTGCTTGTTTACGTTTGGTAATATCTTGGATATAGGCGACATTCGCGCGCCTGTTTTGATATACAGTACTGGCGCTAGTAAGTTCGATGGGGACTTCGGTACCATCTTTTTTAATAACTGACATCTCAAAGTATTCCGGTTCGGATTCACCACGCATTTTTCCCCGATGTCTCTCCAAAGAATCTCCTTGGTATTTTGGGTGGAGTAGGCTAAAAAACGGGGTGCCTAGCAGTTCGTCCCTGGAGTATCCGGTAATACGAAGCCATTGATCACTTACGAATGTCTGCAGTCCTTCCCCCTGTTCAGTATCCTGTAACATAACAACAGCCTCGCCTACTTCACCACTTAGGTTCACTAGGGCACGATATCTCTCTTCTGATTGCTGCAATTCCTTTTCAACTTGTTTGCGTTCGGCGAGTTCCTTATTCAGTTCTCCGTGCGTCTTTTCTAATTCGGCTGTACGATCTCGTACGCGTTGTTCCAAGTGGGCATAGTTCTCCTGCAAACGTGCTATTCCTTTAAGATATTCATTGATTAACCAGCTTATCACGATACCTACGATACCTATAATAATAAGTTCTATAACCAAGTCTAATGGCAACGAGGAAGATATCATATTATTAATATGCGGTAATGCTATTAATCCCACCGTAAGACAAACAGCTAACCCTCCCCTAAATCCAAATCTCCAACTGGCAATCACCACTATAAACAGGAAAAAGATGCGTTCAAGGGACATGTATACCAAATGCATTTCCTCCTGATAAGGTAACCAGCCAAGAACATGGGCGTCGGCTGCATAGATAAGAAGACCTAGACCGGTGATGAGGGCAACAATAATCCAGAAATAGCGTTCTTTGAATATTTTAATCATTTCCTTACCTGCCATTTAGATATTATTGCCCGTTCTCTTTGAAACAATAATTAGCATTATACATCTTTCTTAAGAAGGACGGAGATATCTTACGCGATGCAAAAAAACACGAATTTCTAAGGTAACATTTGTCAGGAAGGTTCAATCTTCAGGTAAAGCCAGGTAATAATCGATTTGAGTGCTAATTCGGTTTGTTTTCCTCATAAGGCCCAAGAAAACGCTCTCCATTAAAGTGAATCAAGTGGGACGGAGCATCAGACACCCATACCTCGGTTTCCCATGCAATCTCGCTGATATAGCGTCCCATAACAGAGCGGTTTGGAAATGCGGTGACATAAACTAGCCCACACTTTGAGCCTGAAAACAACGTAGAAAGTTCAGTGTGCCTTTTCCCATCCACTGGCCCATGGCTCGTTACAGACTCGACCAATAATATCCAGTTTTGTTTTG
>DAOUMG010000176.1:0-2193 GCA_034411935.1 Dehalococcoidaceae bacterium | reverse complement strand
TGATGAAAGAACTAGATAATCCTGAAATCTATGGTAAATACGATCCTGATAATATGCGCCGTCATATTCGTGATTTCCCGGAATTATGTTTTCGTGCCTGGCAACTGGCGAGTGAATTTATTCTGCCTGATAATTTCGACAATATTAACAAGATAGTCATTCTCGGGATGGGTGGTTCCGCTATCGGCGGCGACCTGGTCTCAAGCCTGGTTAGTAATGAATTAAAGATTCCCTTAGTTACCTACCGCAGCTACCAGCTGCCTGCCTATGTTGATTCACAAACTCTGGTAATCGCTTCCAGCTATTCGGGTAATACAGAGGAAACCTTAACCACTTTTACAGATTCTCTTAAAACGGGCGCCAGACATTTGGTTATCACTACAGGTGGCAGACTGAAAACGATTGCCGAAAATAACGGAGTTCCTGTTTTCCATTTTGATTATAAAGCTCAACCCCGCGCTGCCCTCCCCTTCAGCTTAATACCTATACTCATTTTTTTAGGGAAACTCGGGCTTGTTTCCGATAAATCAAAGGATATTGTAGAAACTATTACAATCCTCAAGAATCTCTTAAAGCAAATAAACGAAGGGGTCCCCTTTAAGAATAACCGGGCTAAGAAGCTTGCCGCCGACTTATATTGCAGGCTGCCCGTTATCTATGGCGCCGAGATTACCGCCGAAGTAGCTCACCGCTGGAAGACACAGCTTAACGAAAATGGTAAATCCTGGGCATTTCACGAGGTATTTCCCGAGCTTAACCATAACGCTGTCGTCGGTTATCAGATTCCGCAGGAGATATCCGCCAAGATCACCGTTGTACTTCTTGAGTCCAATCTATTATCCGAGCCTGTTAAAAAGCGCTTCCTTCTTACCGGTAAGCTACTTGAAAAAGCCGGAGTTTCCTATGTATCCATTAAAAGCTTTGGTATAAGCCCCCTATCTCAAATAATGAGCCTGATATTAACGGGTGATTTTGTCAGTTACTTCCTGGCGATACTAAATAAAAAAGATCCTACGCCTGTTGAGGCTATAGATTTCCTTAAGTCCAAGCTTTCTTTAGGCTAGTATTCTACACTATCTGCTGCTAGTGTTTGTTTCCTGGCCCCTGGATATGCGGTTAAAGATATCCTGATGACAATATGAAGAAAATATGCTATAAAGTACAGGATAACTATCAGAACGTACTTCCTGTATCCCAAAGATTGGATATATTAGCAGAAAGGAAACATTTATGATCGAGGACATTGAGAGTACTCTTAAAGAAGCTGGCAATGATTCAGTCAGCACTTCAAAAGATGCTGTAAATATAGCTAAGAAACTCAGTAAGACGGCTAAAAAGATAGCCGAAGATGCTAAAAAAGCCTCGCTGGAAGCTATTCAATGGGCAGAGCAAATCGTCAGCTCTATCCAGCAGTCTGCCGGCGAGCACACTTCTAACTTTGAAAAAGCTATCAGGCGAGCCGACGATGCCGCTGAAATGGCCGGTAAAACCGCTGAAAAATCTAAAAATGACTTCTACGCCAAGATCGCCGAAGCCGAGGAGACAATCAAATCAAACAAGGAGACAGTAGAGTCTTTGATAGTGACCTATAACGAATCCATAAAGAGCGCTAAAAATAGCGCTGCCTCCGCCGGGCAGATGGTCCAGGACTCGCTTAAAGAAGCCAGGGAAACTATTAAAATGGCAGAAAAAACGGCCGGTACCGCCAAGGAGAAGTCAGAGCAATCTATGTTACTTTCTCACGAGGCGATGATTAAAGCTGAGGAGGCGTATAGAATAGTTAAAGAAGTTACCGATGAATCTATAAATAGCTCCCGCGATGTTATTAATCGTTCTCAAGAACTCGCTAAAATGGCTAGCCAAACTGCCGGTGAAGCCAAGAGATTGTCTTTACAGGCTATCCAGAAGGCAGAAAGGGTAACTATAACTGCAGATGAGACGATCAAGAATTACGGCATCGCTTTTAAAGATGCCATCGCCCGTGCCGAGAAGGTCGCCGATACCTTTGAAAAGGCTGCCATAAAATATGCCTCTTCCTTTGAGGAGGCAATCAAAACCGCCGAAGAATCAAAACTAGCCTCTGAAAAGGCTACCGCCAGAGCCTGCCAGATAAGCGAAACGGCGGTGGGTAACATAGCCGAATGGACCAATACCGCCCAAAAGGCGATTGAAAAAGCCGAAGAAACCAGCAAG
>DAOUMG010000175.1:0-1975 GCA_034411935.1 Dehalococcoidaceae bacterium | reverse complement strand
TTGATATAGAAGAACGCTATGAGATACTGCTGGTCTTGGCTATAGGTAAGCCCAGAGAAAAAGTAGTATTAGAAGAAGTGGCCTCAGGAGGAGACATAAAATACTGGCGTGATAACGGTGGCGTCCATCATGTCCCCAAGCGGAAGCTAGAAGATATCATCATTAAATAAATGCCCGCTATTTTGATGAGATACGATTATATATACAAAGAGATAGTCCCCTTCGGCATAGTCCGTGTTATAGGTATCTTTGTATTAATTATCGGGCTTGTATTCTTAGCTTTATGGCTCTGGCAGGCGGGTGGCAATCCTATCGGCGGCGGGGTGTTGCCGGATATTTACTACACCGTTATGGCGCTATTCATGGTAGCGGTGGGAGTCTTCCTGCTGGCTTTCAGAAACCTGAAAATAAGTATCTATTCGGATGAACTTTTGGCGTCGCTTGGTTTTATAAAGCACAGCGTTTCTTTGAGTAACATAACCGATGTCAGCAACGACACAGATACCAGCCTTAAGTACGGCGGCTGGGGCGTTCGCTTAAAGCGCTACAAAGAAGGCTGGGTACTGGCCTATACCACTATTGGCTATAAAAGGGTGGTTCTAAAGCTTAAAGAAGGAAAGTATAAAAGATTTGTCTTTTCGACAGCTCATCCTGAAGAAATTACCAGTATTTTAAAGAACCAGCTCAGGCGTTAAACGGAACAGTCCTTACTTGACACTATAAGCATATTAAACCTATACTTAAGGATTACGACGCGGGGTGGAGCAGTGGTAGCTCGTTGGGCTCATAACCCAAAGGTCGTTGGTTCGAATCCAACCCCCGCTACCAATAAGTTTGTAAGGCGACACGAGCAAAGTGTCTGCCTTTTTTTATGGAGTGGACTATGCAGTTTATTTGTTATTGTTTTGAATACACAGAAGAGGACATAATAAACGACTTGCTAAAGCACAACGGCCAATCTTCAATCCTTAAACGAATAGCTGAGGCGAGAAGAACCAAGACCTGTGAATGTGGCGACAAACACCCTGAGAAGAGGTGATGTATTGAAGATGTCCGCCGTGTAGTGGACAAGTCAAGGGAACACCTATCGGAGTGAGAGGTCTAAGGCACAGGTTGAAGGGGTCTGTGCCTTTTTGTATCAATGGAGTGTTATAATGATAATTAGATATGGAGTGGTTTAGTTTATTTGTCTTAGCTGTAGCTATAATGACAATTGGGTATAGCCTTGTGATTCAAGCAGGCATCTTACTAGAGACGAAGAAGAAACAAGAACTCGGTGAGGAATAGGAAAATGAATCAAAGAAGAATTGGCCTTATTCTAATGCTAATTGCTTCAGCTTTCTTCATCTTCGGCTCATACTGGTATATGGATCTTGCCCATTTGATTAAGGACTGGGGATCAAGATTGGGATTCGGCCTGAGGATAGGTATTCCGGCGACCATCGTTATATTCTAGCCTTGCGATTCTCAAGATTTGGTTCACTTGTAGCAATCTTGCTATCAGCTTTGGTATTCCTACTATTTCTATTGATGGCTTTGGTTGGAGATATGGAAGAGCGATTGATATGGAGTTTGGTATTCGCAACAGCCGCTTATTTATCAGGAGCTATTATGGTCTTTATATCATCAATAAAGGAGGCCAATTTAAAGTGAACATTAACCTATCTTGTTCAACGTTTCCATTATTGAACAACATGGGCTTTTGTTCATTAATAGAATGAACCTATATTTAAATCGATATTTAATACAGGGCATTTTTAAAGATAAAAAGAAAACCTTCCTATCGGATAGGACAGGAAGGTCTGATTACTGGGCTAAGGTATTAATATTAGTGCCTCTCTAACGCCTTAAGAGGGCAGTTTTGGAGCGAGCAGAGCAAACTAAGAAATAAGGCTAAACCTCAGGCTGAAGGTTCTGTCTATTGTACAACTCGGTCTACCAATTCTATATAAGGTGATATTTAGCACAGACTGAG
>DAOUMG010000174.1:0-4273 GCA_034411935.1 Dehalococcoidaceae bacterium | reverse complement strand
GGAAAGGTTTTTGAAATTAGTTAAATGGTAGGTTTTAGCTTGGGGCTGTTCGTGAGAACCCGATGTAGTTAAATGGTAAGAAAGCATTCATTTTTGGCTACCGACAGCGCTTTTAGCTTTATGGTGGAGCTGAGGAGACGATATCTAGAACCGATACCGTCTCCTGCTTAATGTTAGCAGGGGCCAAAGGCAAAGTATAGTCCAGTGTGACCTTGTTATCGCCAACCCGAATCTGCTCGATAAATGACCTTAAGAAAGCTTTCCGTTCAAATAATCCTCTTTCATCAAGGAAATGGCGCAGTTCAGCCACATACGAGAGTACTTTTTGCGGATCAATATACGCTGCTCTATTGGCGCCTTGCCCATTCTCCAGGTCTAGCTTTGCCTGTCTCATCAGGTTTAACTTATCTTGTACATCTGCTATTCTTTGTGCCATTCTATCCGGTTCGATTTTCTTGGTTTCAACAAATTCATAAAGTCGTTCCAATCGACCTTCCCACTGCTCAATTTCTTTATCGATGACCCCTACACGCTCTTTGCGTTTATTGTCAGCAACATCAAAAGCTTCATTGCTTTGTTTTATTAAGTCCAGAAGATGTCCATCAGTCAAAATATAGCCCTTAATCTTGTCCGTGACAAACCGTTCTAATTTCTCCCGAGGTAGGTGCTGGCTTGGGCAAGCTTCCTTACCCTTACTATAAGCTGTACCGCAGACGTAGTAATGGAATTGTCCGGACTTTGCGCCATAGCCGATATATGATGCACCGCAATTGCGGCATCGCACAAGTCCACTCAATAAATAGTTGCTGCTAGCAACACGCGGATGAGTCACCTTTGGAGCCCGTTCGCTGAGTGTGACCTGCACATTTTCAAATACTGATTTATCAACAATTGCCGGCCAAGCATTATCTTTTATCACGGGAGGAAGACTCGTTTTCCCTTTATGAGCCTTACCCCAGATGAGACGGCCGGTGTAGGCCTCATTGGTGAGAATCTTGTGCAAGCGTTGCTTTCCCCATTTCCCACCAGCCGGAGCCGGAACTCCATCCCTGTTAAGACCTTTGGCAATCTCTGAAAACTCGCCGGAGGTGAATTTTTTTAAGTCCCTGAATTCACCTTGGTGGAATAATAGTACACGATCTTCTTGGCGGGTGAGAGCAGTATAAAGCAATTCTCTTGAAAGCAGCATACATGGGCTGGGTAAGATAAGGAATACGGTCTGGAAACCACTTCCTTGAGATTTATGTACCGTAATTGCATAGGCTAATTCGAGTGGAGATTCAGCTTCCTCCCTGAAATAATAGGATGTAAATTTGTAAACATATTCTGGTTGTGACGAAAAAACTACTTCAGTAGGCAATTCTCCGCGCCAGGTTTCATATTGTTTTCGGTATTTTCCGATTACCAATCCTATCTCACCATTAGCAATATATTTCAAGCAATCTTCATTATCAGGATAAACATTATCGAACTTTCCTCGCCAAGACATGTTCCTATTGTTGATTACCTTATCTCCATAAACAATACAGTCGTTACCTCTGGGTTTTGGTATTCTTTTTGCTCTATAATCGTAAGCTAGTTTTTTGATATCATACCGATATGTTTTTTGGATCGCTTGATTTATAGCAATAATTCCATGCCCATGCCCACGAACAGGAGATAGGATTTGCCAGCTTTCGATCGACTTGGATTTATCTTTCTTAAAAGACGATTTTACAGCGAGTTTCGATTCCACGCTCCAGTTTTCACCACCTAGACTTTTATCGAAATCCTTTACCCTTTGTTCTGATTTGATATTGAGTTCAGACTCTATGGTTGTTTGAAGTTTGGTTTCTAGCTCACTTGGAGTATCCCATTGTATCAACTTAAGTTCAGGATATTCCGGCTGTCCAGAGAGAATCTCGAAAATATCCCCTTCATCTTGCTCATGTTTACCGGAAAAGGCTCTTGCCAACCGGATGTCCATACGTTCACATTCATTTGAAACACCAGAAGGTTTCTGACGGCAGACAACTGTTAACTCAGCATACCCTTTACCTGAACGTGGCCACAATTGAGAATCGAATCCCCCTTCAAGATAGTTCACAATATCCACAAATGGTCGCCCAGTTCCAATGGGGGGCAATTGACGGAAATCTCCGACCAAAATAAATCGTTCTACCCCTGAAAGGCAGTTAATCAACGCGGCCAACTGGTCTTCAGTAAGCATAGAGGCTTCATCAACAATTACTGTTTTTGCCTCCGAGTAGTAATCACCATCTTTCATGAAACAGCGGTTACTCTGAGGATCATATCTCTTATATTCATACAGGAACTGGGCTAAGGTTTTAGCACCCAATCCCAATTTAACCCTAGCTTTACCAGTTGGCGCTAGTTTAAGAACTCCTTTAGATTTAATCTCTGGCAAATTGCACAAAATATCTAGTACTGTAGTTTTGCCTGTCCCAGCCGGTCCAACCATCACAGAAAATCGCCCTTTTGCCAATTCTCCAAGTGCTACAGTCTTCTCGATACGGGCCTTTTTTTCATTTACCTTTATGTACTCCGGTAATTTCTGATCTATTGGACCCAATTTTTGATTAACTAATTCCTGCCAATCCGCTTCGATTATTAAACTCTGACCTTTTGTATGACGTTTTTCAACAAAATCTTGGATTACTTTCTTAATTTCTATGAGACGCAGCAACTGATAAAACTTTGGGAGTTCCTCGGTGGCTTCGGTTACTTGGACTTTGGGATTGAGGTAATTTTTTATTGCCTGAAGTATATGGGTCTTTATGGATATTTTCGGTTCTAAAGCTAAAGCATTGGCACGCTCTATTAATAAATATTCCGGTAATAAGGAATGCCCTTCTATAGCGGCATCCTCCATGACCTGGATTATCACAGCCCTTAACCGACGACCATCAAGCGGATCATCAATAGCAGATAACTCAGGTAGTGGAAGTGCTCGACGAATACTATCTGTAGGTATCACTGCTTTATCGACCATTGAAAGAGTAACCTGTGTTTGACATCCGGTGCTCGCCTCAAACAATAGATATGGGTTTTCCAGATATTCCTTTGTGGTATGAGCTTCGAAACCGTTTTTAATGCGATTATCAGCATCAAAAAATGCATCAGCTTGCTCATTGTTTAATTCCAGACGGCTTAGGAGCATAAAATATTCTTTGGTATCCGGATCTAGTCCCTTCCAAGCTGCACGGACAACTGATCCAACTTTCTTAGCTAAGTGTATAGGTAGCACTGATCCCGGGTTATTAAACATTTGTTCGACCACCAACCAAGAATTAAATAATTCTGGTTCTGGCTGCTCGTTTTCTATCTTTTTTGATATTTCCCAAGCTATGAAATTTCCTTCTTTGAGGCCAAAAGCCGTGAGTACTGGGCCGATACCAGGGAAAGCCCCTCGCATTTTCCAGAGTTCGGATATCCGGTCGTCTATCCATTTGTACTGTGTGTCAAAAGATCTACCAAGGGGTTGCTCCATTATTTTTAACGTATTCGCTAGTGTATGAAGAGCGTCTATAGCTGTACTATGACTAACATGTTCGGCGCCATAAGAAAATTCATCCCAATTTGAAGCAGGAGCGATAAATGATTCCAAATCAATTTCTTTGCCGTTTCCCTGCAAGTCTAATAATTCCTGATACGGTAAAATGAAACCGCCGGTAAAGCCGTTTTCCCAGTTTCCCCGAATAGAATGCTCAACAACTCTTTCCCAAATATAGCTTTGTTTTCCTGGGATTTTTGGTTCACAATCGTATTCTTGAACTGGAAAAATACTTTTCACATGACCAACGCCGATAAGAATACGATTGGCTGCTTCCGAAAGGGGTACATGTTTCGCATAGAAAAAAATAAGGGATTCTTCTGGTTGAATTGCACTAATAAACGTATCCAACAACTCTCGCTGATTTTCATGAAATTGGACCCATCTTGAAGGAAAACCTAAATCAGGTTCTTTGGATGGATCATATTTTACCCCGTTTAAATCTGCTATCTCGGACTGATAGGTGTTAGTGTTTCTCATCATCCAACGAAAAGGAACAATAGCTGAAGAATAAGGCGGTAGGTTAATAAAAGTATTTCGGTAATGTTTATAGTCCTCATGGCTATCAGAATAGGGGTGTTTAGTTTCACGCTGGAGTTTATCGGGGCACATAAACGAAACCCTCTCCGAAACACATGGAGGTCGCTTATCTACGTCTATATTAGAAAAAGGGCAGCCAGCTATTTTCTCTTCGTAGTCGGCATCCTTAGTAGGCTGAAT
>DAOUMG010000173.1:0-3364 GCA_034411935.1 Dehalococcoidaceae bacterium | reverse complement strand
TCCAGCTCTACGAAGCCGAACTCGGCTGAAGACCATATAATAATTTCCTCTGCCAGCCGCGATAAGTGCATCATACAGATGCTGGCAGCCGAAAGGAATGATACCACGAAGTCACGGTCGGAGACGGCATCCATGCTGTTATTGCTAATTTTAGTAAAACCCAGCTCATCGGCAAGGAAGTGCCTGTCTATGTTAAAAGAAGTGCCTGCCAGCGCCCCGCTGCCCAGCGGCATGACATCGGCTTCCTGGTAGCAGTCTTTAAAACGCTTGATGTCCCGCTCGAGCATCTCGAAGTAGGCTAGCAGGTGGTGCGCCAGAAGAACCGGCTGTGCCGGCTGAAGGTGGGTATAGCCGGGCATAATAATTGCCTCGTTTATCGCTGCTTGCTCAACCAGTACCTGTTGTAGTTCTTTGATACCGGCGGCCATCTCGTTTGAAGCTTCTTTTACAAATAGGCGCAGGTCAAGGGCTACCTGGTCGTTACGGGAGCGGGCGGTATGCAGTTTACCGGCCGTCTCGCCGATTATATCAAACAGTCGCCCCTCGATAGCCATATGGATATCTTCCGTCTCAGGCTTAAACTTAAAAATACCCTCGGCTATCTCCTTGCCGATACTATTTAGCCCCTTTTCAATGGAAGAGGCATCTTTTTGGGTAATGATACCTTGTTTAGCCAGCATCTTGGCATGAGCCAGGCTGCCCTGGATGTCGTAGGGCCACAGGCGGCGGTCAAACGGCAGCGACGAGGTATACTCTACCGCCAGTTTATCCGGCGGTTTGTTGAAACGGCCGCGGATATGGCTCATTTTTTACTTACCCTCGCTGCCTTTCTTGATATCCGGCTGTGCCTGCGCCTGAGTACTTGCCTGAAGCCCCCAAAGCTTGATGAAACCGCTGGCTGAAGCTTGGTCGAACTTATCGCCTTTATCGTAGGTGGCTAAACCGTGATGATATAGCGAAGCTTTCGCCTGGCGCCCGACTACCATGGCCTTACCTTTAAATAGTTTAAGCCGTATTGTTCCGCTGACGTAACGCTGGCTGCTCTCGACATAGGCAGCCAGGTCCTGGCGCAGACCGCTGAACCACAGGCCGTCGTAGATAAGTTCGGCGTATTTTGCTGATACTTTGTCCTTGAAGTTAAGCTGCTGGCGGGAGAGGGTCATCGCCTCCAGGGCTTGATGAGCTTTTAAGAGTACCACTGCCGCCGGCGCTTCGTAAATCTCGCGCGATTTGATACCTACCAAGCGGTCTTCTAGATGGTCAATACGGCCGATACCATGACCGCCGGCCAGTTTATTCAATTGCTCAATCAGGCTTACACCGTCCATCTTCTTACTATTAATGGCTATGGGCAGCCCCTTTTCAAAATCAATCTCTATGTATTCCGCTTTATCGGGAGCGTTCTCGGGAGCCACCGTCCAGCTGAAGGCGTCCTCTGGAGGCTCTACCCAGGGATCTTCCAGTACGCCACATTCTATACTGCGGCCCCACAGGTTTTCGTCTATGGAGTAGGGGTTATCAAGGGTTACAGGTAGCGGTATATCGTATTTAAGGGCGTATTCAATCGTCTGCTGGCGGGTCATGCCCCATTCGCGGGCGGGAGCCAGTATCTCAAGCTCGGGCGCCAGTGTATTTATAGTCACCTCGAAGCGAACCTGGTCGTTTCCCTTGCCGGTGCAACCGTGGGCTACCGCCTGGGCGCCCTCCCTGCGGGCGGTTTCTACAAGAAGCCTGGCGATTAGCGGACGTGACAGGGCAGTAGCCAGCGGGTACTGGTTCTGGTAAACGGCGCCTGCTTTAAGCGCCGGAAAGACGAAGCTATCAACGAATTCCTTCTTGATATCGGCTACTACCGCCTTTAAAGCACCCACTTTTAAAGCCTTTTCTTTAACCGCGGCAGGGTTCAGCCTGTTATCCAGGCCGGCTGTAAGGGTAATAACCTCCAGGCCGCGGTTTTCTTTAAGCCACCTGACGGCTACCGAGGTGTCTAGCCCGCCACTATAAGCAAGTAATACTTTCTTAGTCATTTCTATCTTCCTGGAATCTCTTTCGATTATTGTAACCGTTTCGTTTACTTTATACCAGCTTCCGTCAATAATTACCAGCCTTAGCTAAAAAGCTTTTATGGATGAAATTAAGAATCTGCTCCCTGAGTACAGGGTACTGCCAGCCGTAATCATGCCCAGGCGCACCGATATAAAGCAGGATATCGCCCTCGTTTTCCTGGGCGATGCCGAACAGCGCTTCAAGGTTAGCTCTAATCGCGGTAAAAAAATGACCCTGGCTAAAGGAATCGGGCACCTGGCCGTTACTCCTTAAGACCAGCGACCTTTCAATATCAAAGGTGGTGTGCCAGCTTGGCGGGCCGGTCTGGATGCTGTAAACTCTAGGATTATCCTTAAGAAACCGCATGACCTTATCGCAGATGATGGTGCCGTTACTCTCGCCGGTGAGGATGATATTGATGCCCGGCAGGTGGCGGGTTAAGAAGTCCACACGGGGCGCCAGGTATTTTGCTTTATCTGAGTATTTGCCTACGCTATCTGTCATTTCGCTTAAGGGCCCTATGAGGTCGCTGGTGGTCCGCTGGTAGTCCAGTATAAGAGTATCATAGCCCATATCTAAAAGCTCCGCCGAGATGGCTATGGCGATGCTATCCCAGCCTGAGGAATCTTTGATGGAAGCCCAGCCCCAGCCTCCGGGATTGAAGATAATAACGAAGTCCTTATTCTTAGCGGCGTAGTAGCTGGCCAGCAGCTGGCTGGCATAATCTTCTGCTTTGTCCGTCCGGTTGCCCAGCAGCTCATCTGCTATCCTGGCGGCGTCCTTTATTATCTCTTGGGGTATCATAGATAGCTGTTGGTCTGTCAGGGTGAGGCCGTTAGCTTCCAGGTCGCGCATCTGGCCGTAAATAACCGGCGTTGGCACCAGCAGCACGATAGCCAGCGAGATGGCGACGGTTAAAAAGATGCCTATTTTAATACTACGATGGTTATTACTCACGGAAAAACCTTATTTAAAAAGCCTGTATTTGCTGTAGGGCTTCTTTAAGAATAGCCAGCGCCTCATCTATGTCGTCTTCATTGATAATGAGTGGTGGCATGAAACGCAGGGCGTTCGGTTTGACGGCATTTACCAGCAGTCCCTTCTCAAGACAGGAAAGCTGTAATTCTTTAGCGATATCGCTACCAAACTCAACGGCTATCAAAAGCCCCTTGCCCCTGATATCGGTGATAGAGCTATGCTCCTGCTCCAAATCGGCCAGTTTATCTCTGAAGTATTTACCTATTTTAAAAGCGTTGCCGGCGATGTTGTTCTTAAGTAAGTACTTTAATGTAGCATGGGCGGCGCTACAGGTAACAGG
>DAOUMG010000172.1:0-13208 GCA_034411935.1 Dehalococcoidaceae bacterium | reverse complement strand
AGAAGTAGTAAAAGTAGCCGCAACAATTAGCGAAAGGGATTTAAGTAAGAGAGTTGAGATTAATTCAACCACTGAAATAGAAAGCCTGGCTCGATCTTTTAACAGTATGGCAGAAAGACTGGAGAGGTATTTCGGCTCTCAAAAGATGTTTATTTCCGACGCGGCACATGAACTAAAGACACCGTTAGCCTCAATAAAAACATCGCTAACGCAAGCCCTTAGCGGTAAAAGGAATACCGATGAGTATAAAGAGTTCCTATCTTTCATCGCAAATCGTGTCAATGCAATGGAGATTCTTATTAATGACCTTCTATTGCTGGCTAAAGTAGATGAAAGCAAACCATCCTCAACAAAAAGTGTTGTGGATATATCATCTATTGTAAAAGAGGCAGGAGATGCCTTTACTCCTTTATTTGAGGAAAAAGGCATTCATTTCGAAGTAAAAACGCATAATGAACTCTTTGTGAAGGGACTTCATAAACTATGGTTACGAGTCATTTCAAATTTATTGGACAACGCTGCGAAGAACACACCAAGTGGCGGCTCTGTTATCATTGTAGCCACGAAGGACGAAAAAGACATTGTAATCCGTGTTAGCGATACAGGCAGGGGCATTCCTAAAGAACATATTAATAAAGTATTTGAACGTTTCTATAAGGTACCAAACTTAAATACTGATGATAGCGGCTCAGGGTTAGGGCTTTCTATGTGTAAAACCATAGTTTCCAAAGAAGGGGGCGATATAGAACTAACCAGTTCTGTCGGGGAAGGTAGTACCTTTTGTATTACAATACCTAAAATCAATGAATGATAGATACGATAAAGATGGATAACTAACGGGGATTCATTGTATCAGTTTGAACTTGTATCTCAAACAAGGTCACACCAATCAAGGGGATGTAAAGGTACAGGTTGAGGAGGTCTGTGTTTTACACAAAGTGATTAACCACCCATAAGGCTAGTCCTTTTTCTTTCTATCTTTATCCACTTTGGATAGAAGAAAAATCATGCCACCCAAGCACAGAAGAAAAATACCGATTCCAATAGGTGAGCCCCATCCTAGTACAATCATTAAATCTTCCACGATACCCTCCTATAAATTATATCTTAAACATATCTTAAACAGATTTTATCACATTATTTCTATCAAGAATCTACTATCATTACAGCCGGTTCTTAATATCGAGGTTTGTGGCTTAGGATCCAACCACCGACACCAATTAAGAGAATACCCTCATCATAAACCTAAACAACTTAGCTACTCGTTATAATGTTCAATAGCCTTTTTAATATCCTGTAACAGGTCTCCGTAATACGGTACTTTAGGCATATTCTTTATAATGTCCTTTAAGTCATACCTTATATCCCTAGTTTTTCGTCGATATTCTTAAGCAGGCTTACTATTTTCCTCGTATCTTCGTTCATTTTTTACTCCTTTCATTACAATTATAGCAGTTGTTTATTACTGGTCTATTTTTCCTTCATTTTCTAGCTAACAAAATCATATTACCCCTCATTTCAGCTATAATAAAAAGCTTAAATTGCGGTATTTCCCACAGTTTTATCTATAGAAAAACGTGGTAAAATGAACTAACAACGATATTAATAGGGGTATACTATGGCTATATTAGACACTGTCAAACAAAGGCGAAGCGTCCGCCATTACTTAAATAAACCAGTAGAAAGAGAGAAAATCGCAACCTGTCTTGAAGCAGCTAGACTGGCACCTTCTGCCTGCAATTCCCAACCGTGGAAGTTCATTGTGGTAGATGATAAGGAATTAAAAGATAAGCTGTGCGATAGGGCTTTTAAAGGACTATATCAAATAAGTGCCTTTGCTAAAACTGCACCAGTTATCATCGCCATTGTATCTGAAAAGTCTAAGTTCTTGGCCAGGGTAGGTGGATTGATTAGAGATATTAAGTATTACCTAATAGACATTGGTATAGCAGGTGAGCATTTTGTCCTACAAGCAGAGGAGTTAGGACTGGGAACCTGCTGGATAGGCTGGTTTGATGAGCATCCAGTAAAATCACTGCTAAACGTACCGAAAGAAAAAAGAATTGATGTATTAATATCCCTGGGATACCCCGTCAATAGTGACATTTCGGCAAGGCATGATAGGGAGACTATGAGCCAAATAGCCACTTATAATACTTACGTTTCATAAGCAGGCTAAAGTTATTATTATAGCTGACATAGAATAATGGATATAGCAAAGAAGATACACTCTGAATACAAGAAAGTCTGGGATAGTCTACCAAGCGGTAAAGGTAACCTAAGGTTTGGACGCAAGCTGGTAAGTATCAGTTCCATAGCGCAACAGTATTATTGTGAGAAAACCTTAGAACTAAACTTCGTAAACCCCTCTCCACTCTCCACCCACAGAATCGATGCAAATGGGAAAAGAGGGGCACGATAGTATTACTGCATTAGCAAAGCCAGTCTCTACAGAAATGGCTATTAAAGATGCTGTGGCTAAAAGGGAGAAGCCTGTCTGTATATACGAATTCGGAGTCGCCTGGAAGTACAAAGATACCCCCATTATTGGTTTTATAGATGAGGCTTGGTTCAGGGGTGGTGATGTCGATTTGGTAGTGGAACGCAAGTTCAGCGATAGCTTAAGAGTATATAGTGGTTATCATATACAAGCACAGCTCTACTGTCTTGGGTTAGGTGAGATGGGCTTCAACAATTCATCTGCTGAGTACAAGATAATGGTGTTTAAACGTAAGTGCTACGAGTGTCCGAAGCTAGCTGAAAATGTCTGCCCTATACTAGTTCCAGAACTAGAAGTAGATAGTTACCAGTGTGAAAATGGCAGGGTGCATGGTTACCTATATCCTTTCAATAGAGGTAAAATCATTAAAGACCTAGACTGGGCTCTGGATTTCTGGACGAAAAAAAGGGAAACTATACCTACCAAGAATGCAGTTAAGTGTCGTTCCTGCAGGCACAAAGAGATATGTGAATCATCGCTTGTATAATACTATTCTTGCGACAATGGTACCTTATAGAACTTCAAGCTATTGTTAAAGATTACTGACCTGGTATACCTCTGTAACGTCTCCAGCGATTCCCACCTACCCAAGTCCTTGATTGTCATAGTATCCACACCAGCTTTGCGTAGTAGACGGGCAAAGGTTCTTCTAAGGTATGATTGATGTTAAGCTAGGAGAGTAGAACTAGACTACTACACAGGTTACCGTCCGGGCAACCCCTTTCACAGCATGTATATTTTTAATAATAATGTCGCCAACGTCACTCAACGTTTCCATATCCACGATGGCAATAATGTCATAGGGTCCGGTAACACAATTAACCGACTCGACCCCCGATGTGCCCTCTATAGTGGCAAGTGCCTCCTTGATCTTGCCTACCGCCGTCTCTATTAATACGAATGCCTTAACCACTTCCCCTCACCTCCTTCTAGAAATAAAAACCCCTTCATTAAGAAGGACTTAACCCAGTACCTTTGTTTTTAAGAGCTACCTTCTGCTTGGCTCGATACTCTGGGTCTTGCCGATAGTTCTTTTTTCTACCTTTGTTTCAACTAGAAAGTCCACGTACTACTTGGCAACGCACAGTATCCTTTAACCCGACCATCCCATGCTACAGCTTCAACTTGCTTACCACAAGCAGGACAGATAATCTTGTGCAGCTCCTGATTCTACAGGCTAACGTACCTTTTAGGGCTAATCTACTCCCCGACTGGGGTGTTGTCAATGGATTTCTGTGCCTTGAATTTGATAATAGGAATAGCCTAGCTAAAGTATATAACTGCTAGATACCAGATGCACTACAATACGTGTACGCGTATTTACAGTGTATAGTTTATATAATTATATGTAGAAGTTGCAGATTTGGATTTAAAGTAGTCGTGCTTGAATGGTTTGTTTGTAATTTATATCAAAAACACACGATAAAAATAGATTATATCTGGTGACTAAAAACTCCCAATACTGCCCCCAGTTCCTTTTCTAATTTCTGGATTTCCTTAAGTTGATCTCGGGATAGATCTACCCATTTAAGGTTAATTGGCTCAAGTGCTACTATAGTCCTATCTAGCTTGTTCTCAAGAATATTTATCTTCTCCAGTTGTTCCTTATTCAGGCTTTTATACTGATATGCCATTTGGGACCTCCTTACAAATTGGGTAGATTTAGTATTATTATGATCCTCTATACTCTTTTTAATAGCTCCTATAGTCGAGTCTATCACAGTCTTGGCTATCATTTCACCTATCCTGGTATGCCCTTGAACATAGGTGCAATGTTCACCATTACCTGGGATTACTATTACCTGATCGGTACCGGTACCTGTCGCCAACCACTCCTTGTTAGAAGAGCTCCTTATATCAAGTTCCTGTAATGCTACGTTCTTGGCTTCAGTGGCATTAATGAGTATAGAGGCCATAGCTGCCTGGTCGAAAGAAGCGTTGGAGACGATGATGTTATTGATGGTACCTATCTTTTCAAATTGTCCGTTCCTTTCTATGCCAGTGGCTATATCCCTGCCTATACTCATTGCATTATTCTTGACTCCAGCAGTGGTGAATGTTATAACCCAGAGTTCCTGATAGATTTCCTTGGCCCAGCAGAGGTTCTTCATACTGACACCGGTAGAAAGGAAGACAGATTCATTGGGATCTACCTTGTACTCATCGAATACTTCCTTTAGCAAGTCTTTGTAGTAGTCCTTATGATGTTTGCTCTGATTGTGAACATACTCGTAGAGTTCTGGTGGCACATAATTATTGATAGCTAGTCTGGTTGGTTTCAATCCCTGCCTGGTGCTTAGTACTTCTGTTATACCTGGCAATTGAACTATGAAAGAATTAGCAGCTACTCCAAATGCCTGGTGGTAAACTACCTCAGCTTTAATACCATCAATTTCTATTATTTGTTCTTTTGAAAATTTACTATCAGTTGTCATATCACTACTCAAAAGCTCTATTGAGGAAGCGTAGCCGAACCAGCTCGATTCCATTATTACCTATCGATAAGGGCTGAAGTTCTCTACAACCGTTTCTTACGCCGCCCTGTCTTATATAGGCAATTGTACGGGAGAGGATATCCATTACAGCTACTGGACCGCCGGCTACGCCTGATTCTCCTCTTACGTCATCTTTCATCGGTCTTAGTTTGGATAGACAGAAGCCGGTACCACCGCCATTCTTTTGGATTAGTGCTACATGTTTTATTGTATTAAAGATAGAGTCTAAAGAGTCTTCAAACGGTATAACAAAGCACGATGACAGTTGCCCCCGACCTTTACCTGCATTTAGTAGGGTAGGTGAATTCGGTAAGAACTCTAGGTTAGTCATGACTTTGTAGAATGCCAGTTCCCAAAAAGCGGCACCTTTGTGACTTCTATCGTTTTTCTCGGCAGAGGCAATAGTCTTGGCTACCCTGTGGAACATATCTTCCACAGACTCTATAACGGTGCCGTTCTCATCCCTTGCAAGGTATCGTTTTTGAAGTACCCTACAAGCAATGTCAGACAAACCTCTTCTTAAAGCTGAAGTTGCGTCAATATTATGCATGACCTTAGGTTAAAGAGTAATCATTCTTATAAAAATAACCTATATCTCATATCTTTAAGGCTTTCCGCTTGTTACATCAGTTGGAGCACCACAGGCGTTACATAGTGGTGATACCAGAGATGTAACCCACTTAATACCACAACTATGACAATACTTCTCCTTATAATCAGCATTGAAATCCCACTCTGACCACTCGTTATAGCAATTCATACAGTAGGGTGTAGACGTATCAAAAAATATTCTCTTCTTGCATCTTATACAAAATCCTGCTGCGAAAGCAGCCCTGTTAATGGAATCGATATTTTTTTTAAAATTTGCGCTTTTATCCGTTTGTACCTCGTCTATTCTTATTTTTTCCGCTTTTTTAAATATTTTTTCAATTTCTTTAAGGGCAGCGTTATAAATATCGCTATCGCTTTTATTATTAACCATCACGCCCATTTCAACATTTCTGGGTTTTAATATGTTATTGAGACTAAGAGAAGTAATGATCATATCCGTCTCACTGAAATAACAATTAACCTGCAAATTCTGGGAATAATACATTGACAGGTTGGAAAACTGTTTCAACTTGTCTATTGTATCCTGATTCATTTTATCTTTAGTAACTACCAGTCTAGTTTCTACAAACCTCTTATCCGCATCCTTGATACATTTAAGCATAGTATTTGTTAGTTTAACTAGCGGAGAGATCAAGACGAGTCTAGTTTTAGCATTATTTACTACAATCTCTAGTTTCGATATTATGCCATCTGTTGAAAGAAACTCTGCCATTTTTACACTCTAGATGATTAATTACATTGGAAAAATGGATGATCTAATCCCTATTAATCTATAAAATTGCCCTTTACCACAACCATTAATTTACGTATTACAGTATCAAATAAATTATTCAACTTTCCCAATATTTTATTAGTCGTATTCAGCTAGACTTTTGTCGTATTTTAGGCCGCAATGCGGTAATAACACCACGCCCAACTATAGAATCATAAGATACCAGAGCGACCTTAGTAAAGCCAACTTTTTGAATAAGGGTTATTATTTCTTTCTTTGAGTAGGCACCAACCATTATGTTAAAAAGTGCCGCTGGCAGAGGACCAGTCTTATTGTCGTCAAGCAAAAAGTCGTTAACAATTAGCAATCCACCCGGATCAAGAGACTTGAATGCCTTGGCAAGTTTCATATCAGCTTTACTACCCGTCCATGCATAACATTTGATAAAAGAAGGACGTCATAACCGAGGCCGAACTCATCGATATCCCAATCACCAGTTTTAACGCTGATACGGTCGGTTAAGTTGTATTGTTGTATAACTTGACGGCTAATATGTAACACGTCTGGCACATCCCAGACAACAGCCTTAAGCTGGGGGAAGCGCTGGCAAAGGGCAACACTATAGGTACCAGGACCACCACCTACATCTAATAGCAATTTACACTTACTCAGATCAAGATGAGAGGGCAAGAACTGGGCGCCGCCATTGGCCGCTTTACCGTGCATTGCCCAAGTAAAGTGCTCCTCGTAAACTTCAACGTAATGGGCTGTTCGCGCCAATTGTGCCATCAGATCTCGTCGCGCCTGTGACAATTCTCCACCTCTTATGATATCGGTAAGTCCTGACCAAGTCCACCAAAGGTATTCACCATGGTCAATAACCCCTCCGATATAACAAACGCTTTCAGGCAGCAGGATATCTTGAGCTAGCGGTGTCAAACTGAACTTGTTGCAGTCGCGCTTTACCAAACCCAAAGCGCAGGTAGCAATAAGCAACTTCTCCGTCATTTCAGCATCAGTATTCTGTTCTCTAGCTACTTCAACTGATGTTTTAGGCTGCCTCAATGCCTTAAACATACCCAACTGGTGAGCCGCTAGCAGCACCCTAGCCGCCCTGTATTGCCAGCTAAGCTCGGTAAGTTCTTTGGCTGCTAATAGATTTTCAGATTTGAACAAATTGGTTTGTCCTATGCTGTTCAATTGATATAGTTTCCTACATAAAGAACCAATTTAAATTAAATCTCTATCATAGAATTAATTCCTGGTATACCAGCAACCGTTTCACATAAATGGCACTGGTAGCACTGATTTCTGCAATTTTTTAATTTCTCTTCTAGTTTTTTCCCTTCATCCGTTAACCAAACACTTTCTTTTAGTTCTCGCTTTATAGTATTTATATTTGTTTCTAAATGACTGAACAAACCAACGCCTATTTGCCACAGAAGAAGGGGTTCCAATTGGTTTTCTATTATTTCGTGAAAAGAGCGAACAGCATTATTACCAGCCAGCCAACAAAATTGTATATTTTGTAGGTCTCCGTCCGGCACAATATGCATCAATCTACCGCTATACTTAAAGATGTCAACCAATTCCATATATTCTTTAAATGTATCTATATTAGACCAATAACAATTATTTCCAGACCTGGGCAAGGTGCTTATCTCTTTTTTATTCCTCCATCTTTTACAGGTCTGTATCCCAAGATCGCTCTCCCAATAGATTATCTTCTGGTGATAGATCTGCAAATCGTCGTGTTCTCTTTTAAAGGGGCAGGAGGGTATACAGTCTTCCCAAACCAGTAGACATGTTTTGACATATCTGCCTGGATACTCCTTCCTGTACCATTCTACAGCGCCCTTTATCTTCTTAAGTTCCTCCACGTTTCTATTCAAGGATCGGTCAAGCTGAATTATGTTGTAACCTAAATACAGGTAATCAAGAACATGCTGAGCAGAGGAGACCTGCTGGTTAACGGTGTTCTTCCATTTCATTTCCGGAAATTGCTTCTGCAAATATCCGGTTCTCATCAGATGATTATTGGCCAGCGTGCAGCTCCTTAAACCCCTGTCATAGAAATCCCCAAGCCAGTTCAGAAAGGATTTGATAACCCTGTTGTTCTTGCTATAAAAGATCTCCACCGGTATATTTAATTGGTTGATAGTCAGAGAGATTTCGACTCCAAATTCTTTTTGAATATTAAAAAGATTGTCAATTTGCTCTTCAGAAGCTTCGACGCCCATCACATTGCCATAAACAACTTCATGAGTTTTTCGATGTTTATCATAGATCTCTTGCTCCCGGTAATTATGCCTGAAACTCTTGCCGAAATAGATATCAAATATCTCGTTTTTAAATCCCGGAGAGGAGTTTTTAAACACATTATAATACAAGTCTGAATCAGACCAGCAGTCATAGTGAGCTATGGAGAATCTATTGTTTAGTTCCATAATCTGCCCTCATTATAATCTCGAATTATATGTTTACCTTAAAATACTAATCTTATTTTATTGTTTTATTATCGTGTATCAAATATAAACCTTCCAAATACTAAGTGAATATCAACTTCAGAACCCACTCGGTCTTTTAATGGTTATCATGCTATAGTTATGCATTATAAGACAACCTCTCAACTTATAAGGAGGTCAATATCGCAATATTGTACATTATGCAAGATCGGGGAGCCCTCTTCATGGCTCCCCGATCCACTTATTCGGTTAGATCTAGTCCTGACAGGATTAGCTACTACTCGCCTTCTGACTCGCTGTTACCTGCCAAATCGCCAGCCCCAATATGATGTTAACAATCATAATGACACCCCAACCCATCCAGGCACCTTGCGTAACTCCTTTACCACCACCAGCGCCTTCACCTAGAAAGCTGCCCAGCCAAGCAAAGGCTACCAAGAAGGTAAAGACCCATAGGGCAGATAGCAACCAGTGCCACCAATGTAATACTTTACCAGCCGATTTGGTGGCTTTCCACATAAAGTAGAGCATAGCGACAACGGCAATACCAACAATTACAGTAAGGAAAAATAACAGTATACTATCCATTTAATATCCCTCCGGAGCTGCTGGAGTCACTGTGAATCCTGAGATAAAGTCATCCGTAACCAACCAATCAGGCGGATCCAGAACACCAAGATGTTGCGGCGAGATCAGCGCCTCCCCCATATTTTTGGGGAAAAACAGTTTCTCAGCGGTGGTAGCAATTCTCTGGGTGATACCTGTGGGGTCGCGGTATACCAGTTCCTTGACAAATCTATGGGTCCAAGTGTTCTTTCTGGAAGCGGGGCAGACGGCCACACAGGCTCGGCAACCACCGGGCCCGGCCACCATGCTCCAGCCGTCGCGACACTTGTGATGATTGGTATACCATCGCCTGAGACCATGAATTTCATAGTCATATTCATCCGACAGGCTTATGGCATTCGTGGGACAGACTTCAGCACAAAGCTTACAGGTTTTACAGAATTTTTCCAGTTTCATATCGATAGGCGGATCGACGGCCAGTGGTAAATCGGTTATTACCAGTCCCGGTCTCCAGTCACCACCGAAATCAGGCCCCAAACAGTTACTGGTCCTGCCTACCGCGCCCAAACCGCATTCCACCAGATTGGGTACCATGAAGGTATCGTAGCCACCGCGGGGTGTTGACCAACGGGCTGGATAACCCAGTCTGCGTATGAAATGACATAGCTTCTGTACAGATGTCGAGGTCCAGGTGTAGCCAGGCGTAGAAGCACCATAGTTAGGGTCAGCATACATGGTATCGAAGTTCATGGTGTTGGTGACGACAACGCAGTACTTCCACCAGGATGGCAGAGGATGTATTATTTCGTCTCCTGCAAAACCGCGGTCACCTTTACCTGGATGGCTGAGATAGAACCATTCCGGTTTGGCTGTGGTAATGCGACAAAGGGTAGCCCCCAGGTCATGGGCAATCCGTTTAACTAGCCAAGCTGCATCCTCAGGGCTCCTAAATACTGCCCTGATGTCATTGACGCGGGTCACAGCGCCATTACTTTGCCAGTCGGCCAAATGAGGAGGCGTACTGATACTCTCGTTCTTGATCGCGCCTTGGGCACTTTCGCGGTGAAGGGCTAAATAACCTTTGCCTACGTTGAACTCATCTCGGTCTGAGGCATGGGCATCGATGAAAGCCTTCGCTTCGGGACCCCATTCATAGAAATATTCCTTGTCCCTTTCAAGCTGCATCGGATAGAGCTCGTAATATTCACGCCAGTAGGGATCAATATCGTCCAGACTGGTAAAGCCGCTTGCGGGCAGTGAATGCTCGCTCTGCCGGTAGGAAAAACGATGGCGTACCGGAGCACGATGTCTTTTGCCGTAGGAATAAGGTTGCCCGAGGTCTGGCCCTATCTCCGTCCAGTTGGACTCTGGTACGGTGTCTACCTCCAAAGACTCGCGATCATAGAACACATGCCCCTGGTTACCTTCCCAACCACCATGGGCATAGGTAGAAGACCCACCTTGGAATGCCCAGGTGAAGGTACCCCCAGCGGCAACGGCTGCCCCACTGATACCTACAGCGGCGGCTTTCATGAAATCTCTTCTACTGATAGTAGAGTGACTTTCTGCCATTAATTACCTCCTATTATGTTAAATACACTATTTCTCGTGGTAGGTGAAAACATTGCATAGACTTACCTCCTATAACTGCCAGATTCATAATATTAATCAGCATTCAATCTGTCTTGCTTTTCAAAGACTTTTTTTGCTCTCATAATATCTTTATATCTCTCAGGAGCGTCTGCTCCCCTGCCAGCTACCCTTTCTATTTCCTTCTTCATTTCCCTCTCAGTGGCGACCTCTCCCTTAGCTCTATCTAGGTGCTTGTCCCAGTTTAAATGAGGCTCTCTTTCCTTCTGTGTCTCAATGGCCATAATATGCTCAGCAAGATCATCTTTTTTCTTGCGGATATATGTCGGCTGATCATAGTGATAAAAGGCAGAGGGAACTCGATTAGTTTTATTACGGCAAGAGGGGCATTGAGCCGATTTACCTGCTTCGCTCATTTTTCGTAATAAATCGAACTTCAGGTCACATTCGATGCAATAGTATTCATAGAGCGGCATTTATAACCTTCAACTATCTGATTACTACTATTTTAATATTTTCAGTATAACAACACTGTATTGAAAGTCAATCAGTATATATACTTACTTAATATTGTACTAATGGCATAATATTGTACTAATGGCCTAATTCCTGATAGAGGTTAGGGGAATTTACCTCGTAATAGAACTGAAAAAATTCAATGTGGAATTCATTGCTGGCACTATTGGCCTTCCATTCTATATATTAAATAAAGTAGCTGAAAAACCGGTCGATATATAACCTTATTTACATGAACTGGATTGTCGTAAGAAAATATGAGGATGGTTACTGCTAGTCACTGTCGCTAGCAGGTTTAGCCGAATCCTGGCTTTTAAGACGGTTGTTCCCGATGCCCCTCATAATAACAGAGCCGGACGGTCCTCTATCGCCCCTCGCAGTACGAGCAGAGAAAGTGGTGGGGGTACGCTTAGCAAGGGTGTTGCAGCTGGGGCAATTAATGCCTTCACCAGCCCGGTTTATAGGGCGAAGTTGCTCAAATCTAGTGTTGCATTTGAGGCAGTAATACTCGTAAATAGGCATCTCTATCTCTCTACCAATTACTTTACCCCGAGTTTAAAATAAAGTCAACCGGGTAAGGGAATGGGTATAATCATTGAAGTAATAACAATCCTGCACTACGATCATTAGAGTAGAGAGATTCATTAGTTTGATGTATATTTGATGTATAATATATGCATCAAACAAGCCATTAAACTCACTCGACGCTATAAAACATTAATGAACACTTGGAATTGGTAAGTGTAATAATGCCATTACATGAGTATGTCTGCTTTCATTGTACCTATAAATTCGAGCTACAACTCCTACCAGATGAGGATACCGAGGAGGTTTCATGTCCTCGTTGTGGTTGTGCCGCTATACCAAGACCTCCGGTATTCGATCAAAAAAATATTCCCCCATCACTACAAGAAAAAAGGAAAGGGTTTACTAATAAAATGCGAGATGCGGTAGATAGAAAAGCAAAGGAACCAACGCTTGATTTTGACATATGGTTAGAGAGTATAAAGAAGGGAAAGCGAAAGGATACTGATACTAATCATTGATAAAGAGGTGAATAGTTGTGACCTGCCCCCCCAACGGAGCCAGTTCTTATGTTAGACTGGCGATTAAATGAAAAAGGGGGCAGGTCATTTATAACCTAGGTCTTTGATTCTTTTACTGGCATTATCGTTAGTTAGCATTTTTCTACTTCATTATACATTTTTTTTCACGTTGAAAAAACCGAATACTAATTCTATGATCGTATAAGGAATAATCTATCTGTGCGCTAAGTTTAATGATGTATAAACGCATAAATGTTACACAAACTGCAAAACCATTGTTTCAGGAAGAGTTCGACTCTACTCAAACTCCCCGTCCAAAAGTTCAGTGATTGTTCGTTGAACACTTCGTCATATTTTTATTAAAATATGCGCTTAAAAACAAGCTCAAAAGTAAAACTAAATCTTCCCTAATATATCACACTAAAAAAGGAACGATATTAGCCAAGGGAACTTACTCGCAGAATCTTTGGTTCTTAATTTACGCAAAAACTCGAGATCTATAAAGAAAAGGGGGGATCAAAGTGATCCCCCCTTTTCACCGGTGGAATTATATTTATTTTAGCTAGCTCTCCGACTCCTCATCCAGGGCAGAACCCCGGCGACTACCACCAGTATGAGGGATGGCAAGCCAACAGCCAACAGGAACATATTGGCTGTGTTTGACTCCATCTCATTATTAAAGCCAAAGTAGTTCTGAATTGCGAA